>JAEZRD010000045.1 GCA_023440975.1 Methanobacteriota archaeon
TCCTTATGGAACTACTTCAGTTATAGCAGATCCTCATGAGATAGCTAATGTTTTAGGAATTCCTGGAGTAAAATTTATGATTCAAAATGGAGAGTCTGTGCCTTTTGATTTCTATTTTTCTGCTCCATCTTGTGTTCCAGCTACTAATTTTGAAACTAATGGTGCAATACTTGATGTTAAAGATATTGAAGAGTTGTTTACTATACCAAATGTGATTTGTTTAGGGGAAATGATGAATTTTCCAGGGGTAGTAAATGATGATTTTAATGTTTTAGAGAAATTAAATTTAGCAAATAAGTTAGGTGTACCTATTGATGGTCATGCTCCATTGTTAACAGGTGAAAATTTAAGAAAATATGTGTCTACAGGTATAAGTACTGATCATGAATGTAGTAGTTTTAATGAAGCTATTGAAAAAAAGATGTTAGGTGTTAAAATTATGGTTCGTGAAGGGTCATCTGCTAAAAATATGGATGCTCTATTAAATATAAAAGATAGAATTAACTATTGGACAAAAGAATCTAAATTTGGAAATATATCTGTTAATGATTATGAAAAATTATTAAAACATCCAATATTTGATTTTTTAGTAAGTGACGATAAAGACCCTATTGATCTAAAAAATGGACATTTGGATAAACTAATTAAAAAAACAATAAGTTACGATATCGATCCAATTGAAGCAATAAAAATGGTTACTTTAAACCCTGCAAAGTATTATAATTTAAATTCTGGAGAAATAGCTGAAGGAAAAAAAGCAAATTTAGTTCTAATTGATAATTTAAATGATTTAAATGTTAAATTAACCTTCATTAATGGAGAAATCGTAGCTAAAGAAGGAAAAGCATTATTTGAGGTTGAAACTCCAAAAGTATCCAACACTTTTAATGTAATAATTAAAAACCCCGAAGATTTTGAAATAAAAACCCATATAAAAAATAATGTTAATGTTAAAATTATAGAAGCTATTGACTCTGAATTAATCACACATGAAATAACTGATAATTTAAAAGTTCAAAATGAAATTATTCAACCCGATATTGAAAAAGATATTTTAAAAATAAGTATCGTAGAAAGATATGGTCATAATAATGTTTCAAATGGTTTTATAAAAGGTTTTGGCCTTAAAAATGGTGCAATAGCCACATCTGTTGCCCATGATTCTCATAATATAATTGTCGTAGGTACTAATTCCAAGGATATGGCAAATGCAGTAAATATTATAATAAAAAATCAAGGCGGATTATCAGTATCAAATGGAAATATAGAAAAAAGTTTAAAATTACCAATTGCTGGATTAATGAGTGATGAAAATATAGATTATGTATCTAAAAATTTGATAAATTTGATAAACTTAGTAAAAAAATTAGGTTCAAATTTAGAAGCACCATTTATGACATTATCATTTATGGCTTTACTTGTAATTCCTGACTTGAAATTATCCGATCAAGGTTTATTTAGTCTAAATAAATTTGGATTTATAGATTTAATAGCAAATTAACTTTAAATCTATTAAATTTCATATCCCTTATTATTTAAACTTTCTTTTATTAAATTAATAGCCTCTTTATCTTCAGCACTACCAACTTTATTAATTACTCTTTCATTCTCTCTAAAACGGTCCAAATAGTATTCTCTTTTCTCATCATCTACTTTATCTACTCTACTATAATTTACAAGTGATTCTATAATACAATGAATACCCCGATTCATCGCGATAACATCTGTTTTATTTTTAACTATTTCATCCACATCGGAACAAATATAAACAGTTTCAACAGGTCTAATTGGATCATCTTTTTTAATTAATTTTTTTGTATCATTAACTGAAGCTTTAAAATATGCATCAATATTATTTAATATTAATGAATCTTCACTTTCATAATATTCATCTGGAATATTATTTAATAAAGATAATGTGAAATATAAAGGATTTGAAGTTATATTAACATAAAACTCTTTATTTTCCAATATATTTTCTAAAGTTTTACTTCCTTCAAAAATACGATTAACTATTTGATTATTTCCTTTAGCAATGGTACCAAAAGGTGCTGCATTGCGAGTGTTATCTTTATTTCTTGTTGTTAAAATCACTTCATATTGTTGACCATTTTTCATACCAACATCTTTAAGATTCATTACCATTTTTTCAAATCCTTAATATAATAATTTAATCATAAAAATAAAATTATTCTAATAATAATTTTGTTTATTTAACTTTAATAATTTACCTTTAACTAATAATTTAATCCTATTTTTACTTATATTTTTATATTAGTTATTACAAAAATTAAATATAATATATAACAATATTTAAAATTAACCACCATTTTAAATTATTATTCAAAATTAATTATATAGGGGAATGTTATGGCTTATAGAATGCGTACAGAACTATTAGAACAACCTCAAGCATTGAGAAAAACTTTTGAAGAAGAATCTATTAATATGGATAGAATTTCAAAAGAACTAAAAAAAGTAGATAGAATATATTTAATAGGTTGTGGAAGTTCTTTATCAACTCTTTACACTGTCCGAGATGCATTAGGAATGGTATCAGATTTTCCAATAATCGTCACTACTGGTTATGAATTTACTTATAGTAAAAATTTAGGTGATCAAAATGCTGCTGCAATATTTGCATCTCAATCTGGAGAAACAGCAGATACTTTAGCTGGACTTAAAAAAGCTAATCAATTAGGATTTAATACTATTTCAATATCTAATGAAAAAGATAGTTCTATGATTAAGGAAGCGAAAAATCCTATAATAACTAGAGGAAATAAAGAAGAAGCAATCCTTGGTACAAAAACTTATGTAACACAATTAGCTTGTCTTTATTACTTGTTATTTGCATCTTCAGATTATGAAAAGAAAGATGAAATAATAAAGGAATTGAATGAAATTCCAGATTTAATTGAAGAATTATTAAAGTCAACAGAAGAAGAGAATAAAATTTTAGCTGAAAAATATAAAAATGAGGATATTTTTTACTGTTTAGGTGGAGGTCCAAACTTTGGGCTTGCATATAAACTATCAATGACAATGTTAATGGAAGGAGCAATTAAACATGCATGCCCTTTATACGCGGCAGAATTCCGTCATGGTTTGATTGAAAGAGCAGAAAAGGATGTTCCGTTAATATTTTTAGAAGCAGGGTATCCTGTTGATGAATTAACTGAAAAAGCTATAAATTTTTCAAAAAAACTAGAATGTAAAACAATTATTTATAGACTAAAAGATTATGCAAATATTAATAATTTACTAGCACCTTTAGTTCTTGTTGTTCCTTTAGAATGGTTTGTATATTACTTAGCACATTTTAATGGAGAAGATCCAGGAAGTACTAGACATATTGGTAAAGTAAGATATGAATAATTTTCATTTCTTAAAAAAAAATTAGTACTATTTTTTTTAAATAAAAAAATAGTAAAAAATTTAATTTTATTTTAATTTTATTTTATAATTTAATTTAAATCTACTTTGTAAGTTTCTTCTTGTACCTTAGGAATTTCTAAGAATACAGTTCCTAATTTAAATTTAGCAGTAATTTCTTTAATTTTAATTTTAGCAGGTAATCTTACAGTTCTTTTAGCTTCACCAGTTCTAATTCCTTTAATTAAATATTCAGGTTTTGATGCACATGGTCTATCTATATCATCAATTGTTGATGGGAATTCTGCTTTAACAGTAACTTCATTTACAGTTGCTTCAACTTCAATTTTCTCTTTATCAACACCAGGTAAAAATACTTTAAGATAATAATAATCTCCAGCGTCAATTAAATCTAAATCAAGTTTGGAAGGGGTAGTTTCTCTATAATCTTGGAATCTACTGTCCATAGATTTTTGTACTCCTTTCATAGTTACCATTAAATCTTCCATACTTTTTCCAAGATCTGTGGAAACTCTATCAACTACAGTTTTACTTTTTTCGGCTCTTTGTTCAGCTCGTTCTTTTCCAGAATGTATGTCTTCTTTTACTTTTTCTCTATGGAGATGTGGTTTTTCTTCATTCATTTGTTCTTTTTCATCCATGTAATCCGACTCCTTATTTGATTTTATAATATTTATAGGAAATATATTTTTCCTTATGATTAAATAACTTTAAGTTACTTTATTATATTTAAATCTTATGATTTAAAATTATATTTTAAATTAATTAAATATACTTATTCTTAAAAATTAAAAATAATAAGTTCATTTATTACTTATTAACTTCTCTCTCAATCTTTTTAACTGAATCAAAAAGTTCTAATATGTCATTTATCCCTTCTCCTTCTGCTGCAGAAATTAATAAAGGATCTTCAGTTCTTTTTACAAATTCATCAACATACTCAAATCTTGAGCCATGATTTTCATATTCAGCAATATCAATTTTGTTAAATATGAATATGATAGGTACTTCAAATATTTCACGAATTTCTTCTAACAAATTAAACTGATGATCTAAAGTATATCCACAAGTTTCAGAAGCATCAAAGATAAATAAAATAGCATCAGCTAAATCTTCAAGTGCAACCATTGCATTCATTTCAATGTCATTCATATCAAGAATAGGTCTATCCAATAATCCTGGAGTATCGATAATTTGTATATGCTTCCAATTTCTTTCAATATGTCCAATTTGAATTCCTTTAGTTGTAAAAGGATAATCAGCAACTTCAGGTTCAGCATCTGTAATCTGACGAAGTAGTGTTGATTTACCTACATTTGGAAATCCTGCAATAACTATACTAGTTGCTTCAAAATTGATAGTTGGCATATTTCGTAATTGACTTTTTGCAAAATCTAAGAAATCTAAATCTTTCTCAATTTTATTAACTACAGAAGCTATACGTCCATATGCTTGTTTTCTAAGTTCTGAAGCTTTTTCAGGTTTTGATCTTCTAATTCTGGCAGCATAATCTTTTTCAAGTTGGGTTATAATTCCATATGCCCAATTTAATGCACCTAATGATTTTTTTAAATCATCAATACCTACAGTTATATCAATATAATCTTGATAAAATTCAGGTAATGCTTCAATAGTGGGAGTACGATCGTTAATCATTTTAATACGATCTTTAATTACTTGACAAGCAGTAACGACTCTAACTTCTTCAATTCTTTTTGGTTTTAAACGTCTAGGTATTCGGCTAGACCTAGCTTCATCTGCAGCTTTTTTTCCTCTCCTAAATCCTTTATCTAATAATTCGTCAGGAGTTGGAATTGTTGGTATCATCATAATAATCACTTAAATAATCTAATAAAATTGTTAAAAATTTCTATTCATAAATAATAAATTAATAAAAATAGTTTTAATAATAATTTGTTTTAAACTTATATAAAACTTATAGAAAAAAATAAGAAAATTAAATAAAATTTATTCTTTAAATATTTGTCCTTGAAATTTATAAATTTCTATATTTGAATCTCTTTTCCAAGTATCTGGATATAAACCTGCTTTTAAACATGTATGGGATAAAAATTCTTCTTTATCCATATTATGTTCTATGGGAACTTGAGGTAAAAGTAATCCACTATTAAAACCTTGTTTAACAATCAGCCCATCTACACCAAGAGTAATATTGTTAAGATATTCTGAATTATCATTTACTTTAATAATTTCTGGTTTGGTTAATACAGTAATTTCTAAGTTAATTTTTTCTAATTCTTCATTTTTGAGGGAAGGAAATCTTGGATCAGCAATTGCTGCAGAAATAGCAACATCAATAAGGGCCTGAACAAGAGGTTTTACTGGTTCAGGGTAACCAATACATCCTCTTAGTTCGTTATTTTCATTAATTGTACAAAAAACTCCAAGTATTTCTTTCAAATGCTCTGGACAATCTTCAGGTACTTTAATTTTTTCATTATTCTTAATTTTTTTTAAAATTGCTGTTCTAGCTATTTTTAACAAATATTTTCCATCATCATCATTTAATAACATTTTAAGTTCTCCTTAAATTATTATTTAGTTACTTCCACCTACCATAGCATTTAATATTCTAGTGTTAGGACCACCATCACCAACAGGAGCAATTTGCCCATTTTTTCCACAAAATCCTACACTAAACTTAAAGTCATTTCCAATGGCATCTACATTTTTGAGAGTTTCTAAAATATTTCCAGATAAAGAAACATCTCTTAACTCTTGTCCAATTTCACCATTTTCTATTTTATATGATTCAACTGCATTAAATTGGAAAATTCCTTTTCCAGTGTCGACTTGTCCTCCTCTAGAACCTTTTAAATAAATACCTTCAGGAATATCTTCTATTAACTCTTCAAAAGTATTATCTCCAGGTTCTAAATAAGTATTACTCATTCGTACAATAGGTTGGTCGCTTATAGCGCTTCTAGCATTTCCACTAGATTTCATATCTAATTCAGAAGCAGATTCTCTTGAGGATAATAATGAAATTAACTTTCCATTTTCAACTAATTGGTTTTTACTAGTTTTAACACCTTCTACATCATATTCATAATAACCAAAACCATTTTTATTTGATGGATCGTCAAAAATATTGACTATATCAGAACCAATCACATCTCCTAATTTATCCTTAAGAACTGAATCATTTTGAAGAATAAGATCAGATTCAACAGCATGCCCCAAAGCTTCATGTATAAATACTCCAGTCAATTCATTATCTGTTATAATTGGGAATTTTCCTGAAGGAGGAGTATTAGCATTTAAAAGTCTTACAGCTTTTTCTCCTACTTTTCTACCGAAACTTTCAATATCTGCATCTTTAAGTACTTCATAACCTTTAACTCCACCTAAACTTCCATGACCAAACTGAATCAAGTTTCCTGAAGAAGCAACAGTATTTAACCATAATCCGACTCTGGTTTCGTTTTGAATAATTTCAGTACCTTCACTTGTCACTATTGCAGTTTCAGATTCACTATCTTGATAATTAAGTGTTGTACTAATTACATTATCTATAAGTGCACTTTTATTTGCATCTGCCATTAATTCTTTTTTTTCATCAATATCTACATCATTGACAGAAATTTTTCGAGGAGTTTTGACTTTATCTTTAATAATTTCTGTTTCTGCAAGTTTTACATTTCCTTTCAATGATTTAGATATTTTAATGGCAGTTTTTGATATTTCTTCTAATTTGTTTAAATCATTAGTATAAGCAAATCCCCAGGCTCCATTATTTAAAACTCTTATTCTTGCTCCATTAGAAATTCCAGTGTTAATTTCTTGAACTTTATTATCTTTCATTACAATATTAGTATTGTTTCCGTTTCCTGCATAAATATCTGCATAATCAACTTTATCTTCAATTTTATTAATTATTTTTTTGAAAAGGTCTATTTCTGATTCCATTTTTTCCCTACCTTAATAATTTTTTGTATTATATAAGTTTAAGTTTTAATTCTTCTTTACATTATTGTTTTTACTTATGTTTTTTAATGATATAAATTTTTGTTAGTAATCTTTCTAATATTTAATATTTTGATAATTATAATTTTTTTTATAAACTTTTTAAAAATTATTTTAGATTAATATTATCATTAATGCATTAAGAATCTTTTTAATTGTTTTAAAATTCTTAAAAAAATTCATTAATTTTATATAGAATAAAATTTTTAATGTAAATTAATATAATGATTGTTTTAATATATTAAAGGGTTTTTATTAAAATTTTAAAATCATTTGTTATCAACTAACTTTTATTAAGGGAATAAAATTTAGTTTACAGAATTTATCTAAAATTTTTTTGGGAGAGTTTGATAATTTGAAATTAAATACTAAAATATTAATTATATCTTTAATTTTTGTTTGTTTTATTACTGTAAGTGCTGTTTCAGCCATTAATACAATTACTGTTACTGCTAAACCAAGTGCAGGTGAAAAAATGGAGTATAAAGAGTATACTACGGTATTTTTAAATCATTGTCCATTATGTAATCATTCGGGCACATTATCTTTTAATCCAAAAGGTACGGCTGAAGGAGAAATTACATGTTCTCATTGTGATGCTGATTATTGTGCGGTTACAGGTAAAGATAAAAATGGTGGAGGATCTAGGGCTACTTTAACTATAATTAAACAATATTCTAATGGTACAGTATCTTCTAATTATTCTAATGGTGTATCTTTGGGTGATGTTAGTAATGAAGAGTTTGAATCTAATTTTAGTAATGTTTCTTCTTCAGATAATTCTTCACAAAATGTTAATCCTTTAGTTGCAGATTTTAACTATTCTATTTATACATTTAATAATTTGTTTTTTAAATATTATAATAAAGTTTCTCAATCTTTAGGTGTTTTATTTTAATGTTATTTTTTAAGAATTTTTAGATAACTTTATAAACATTAATTAACAATCGTTATATTATACTTATTAAAAATCATATATTTAAAAAAGGTGAGAAAATGACTATTGTAATAGGTTCTGGAGCTGGAGGAGCTATAATCGCAATGAAATTAGCAAAAAATAATTTTCCAGTCACAATAATAGAAAAAGGGCCTTATGTCTCAAGTAAAAATGCATTTGATTATTATGATAAACCTATTGAAGGAATAGACTTATTAAAAACTACATGTATAGGTGGTTCTACATTAGTTTCTGCAGGAAATGGGGTAAGATCACTTGAAAAAAATTTCAAAGAAATTGGAATAGACTTATCAAATGAATATGATGAAGTAGAGAAACTTTTAAACATTCATCAAATGGATGATAAACATATTGGGGAAGGAACACAAAAATTCATAGATATTGCAAAAGAATTTGGTTTTGAAGCAATGAAAATGCCAAAATTTATACGTGATGAAGAATGCACAATCTGTGGAAAATGTTCATTTGGATGCCCAAAAGATGCTAAATGGAGTTCAAAAGATTTCATTGACATTGCTGTTAAAAATGGTGCAAAATTATTAACTAACACTGAAGCAAATAAATTAATTTTTGAAAATAACAAAATCAAAGGAGTAGAAATAATAAAAAATAATGAAACTAAAATTATAGAATCAGACCAAATTATACTTGCAGCAGGAGCTATAAATTCTGCAATAATACTCCAAAAATCAGGTATTAATGCAGGTGAAAAATTATTCTTTGATCCATTTGTAACTGTTGGAGGACTACTCAAAGATATAGGATACAATCAAGAAGTTCAAATGAACGCTTTAGCAATTGGGGATAATTATATTTTAGCACCACATTTTTCAACATTTGCAGCAAATTATCTTAAAGAAAACGGTTACGATATTGAAAATAAAGATATTTTAAGTATAATGGTTAAAGTTCCAGATGATGGACTTGGAAAAGTAGAAGAAAATGGTAATGTAATTAAATATAATACTATAAATGATGTGAAAAGATTAGCAGAAGGTTCAGCAGCAGCGGGGGCTATTTTGGCTAAGGCGGGTGTAGATCCAACAACTATCACTTCAACAGTATTTAGAGGAGCTCATCCTGGAGGCACTGCCGCTATTGGTGAAGTAGTAGATAAAAACCTTCAAACTGAAATCGAAGGATTATATGTAGGAGATGCAAGTGTAATTCCTTGGGCTCCTGGAAAACCACCAATATTACTTATTTTAGCATTAGCTTTAAGATTAGCAAATCATTTAATTGAAAATTAAATTCAATTTTTTTCATTTTTTTTAGAATTGTTTATTAATTTCATCTTCAGAAATTAATCTTTCACAATAATGACATCTTAAAGTAATAGGGTCTCTTTTTAAAACATAAAATTTAGATTTAATTGGTTCTGCAGTGTTACTAATACATTTTGGATTAATACATTTAATTATGGAATCTAACTCTTCTTGAAGAGTAACTTGTGCTTTAGAAGCAATTTCATAATTTCTAATAATATTAATAGTAGCTTTTGGAGAAATTAAAGCAACTTGATCAAGTTCATTATTATCAAGTTCTCTATTTTCTATTTTAACAATATCTTTTTTCTCACCATTACTTGAAGAGACATTAATAGCTAAAGAAACGCTAGATTCTCCATCAGGAAGTCCTAAAATTCTCAATACATATAATGATTTATTTGCTGTAATGTGATCTATAACAGTTCCATCTTTAATAGGTTTAACTTTAAGCTCAGGTTTTTTCATATAAATATGTATATTAAATAATTTATTTAAAATTTATGAAAATGAGTTTATCCACAAAAAAATATTGTTTTAAAAAAAAGAAGATTAAGGATAAAAAAAATATCCTTAAGAAATAAATGTTTCAACAAATTTAGCATATGCTGGTCTTGTAATAAATACTCCAACCAATACTCCTAAAATTGTAGTGAAAGCGAAACCAGCAATAGTTCCTATACCACTAGCACCACGTGCAAATCCAATATAAGTTAAAGGCAACATAGCAGCAATCAAAGTACCTGCAGATGCAAAAATGATGAATAATGCATTTTTAACATTCATTCTAGCTCTAACCCTTTTATTTTTAGATTTACTTGATTGGTGTGATAATACTTCGTCCGTGATAATAATTTGATCATCAACTCCCGTACCAACACTAGCTATCAATCCTGCTATAGCCGCTAAATCTATATTCCAACTAATTATTGACGCTATTCCCAATACAATCAGCACTTCTGATAAACTGGTTATTAATATAGGAATAACAAGCATTGGTTTTCTATAACGAATAAATATGATTCCACTAATAGCCAAAATAGCAATTATACCTGCTACACAAACTCCTTCTAAGAATTGCTGTCCTAATTCTGCAGAAACCGTATTAGAACCAATTACATGAACTTTAACTGGTAATGATCCTGTTTTTAATACAGTATAAACAGTATTAGCTTTGGATTGAGTTGCTTGAACAGTATCTTCACTACCCGTAACTTCTAAATCCGTTACAGGTTCTCCTGTTGCAAGTTCAGCAGACAAACTTGGAGGATCGTTATCAATCTGTTTACCATCTAAGTACATAATTACTTTATGTCCAGATTTACCTTTAGCGACCTCAGCAAAATGTTTAGCTCCATCCGTAGTCAAACTAAAAGGCACAATCCATGAAGTTTCACCTTCTACTTTGTAACTTTCAACACTCGCAACATCATTTCCAGTTAATGCAGTTTGATTATCAATTTTAGCTGTAAAAACTCCAGGATTTCCAATCAGCCGCTCTACTTCCTCTGGAGACTTTCCGGCCATTTCAATTATCACCCTCTGATCTCCACTTTCACGTACTTTAACATCAGAAACACCATATAAGTTTAAACGTTTATCAAGAACAGTTGTAACAGTTTTCATTGTACTACTATTAACAGGTTGATCTAATTGTAATTGTATATAAGAACCACCTTTTAAATCTAAACCTTCGTCAATTCCTAAAGTAGCTATACTAATTATACTAATTAAAATAACCGCTATCAATAAAATAACTTGTTTATCTTTTAAGAATTCCTTAATCTTTTTATTGCTTTTCATCTGATCTCTCCAAGTAAATTCTTAAAATAGTTAAATTCATACACCAAGTTGTAATTATATCTGCACATAATCCCATAATTAATACTGAAGAAATACTAGTTAAAGTAGAAGCCTCAGGTATTAATATTATAGTTACAAGGTATAAAACAACCATAGCTGCAATAGCTGCAAAAGACATTGTTAAACCAGTTCCCATAGCGTCACTGGCTCTTTTCACAACGGTTCCATCATGTCTTTTCAATAAACGTGTAGTCAGTAAAATATCTGTATCTACACTGTAACCAATTAACATTAATAATGCACCAACAGAAGCAATACTTAAGGATATATGGAATAAAGCCATTCCACCAAGAGCAATTATGATATCACATAACGCTGCAAGTATAACCGCAAATGAAGGTACAATCTCTCTAAATACTATAAAAACAGTTATTGCCATAAATAAGAAAGCAAATAATAGTGCCCAATAAACTTGACCCATAGCTTCTTGACTTAAAACAGGCCCAATAGCATTGTAGCTTACAACTTTCCCATTATCACCTAATGCAGAAGTAAAAGTAGTATCATTCACACCACTAGATAATTCCACCGTAACATGACTTTTATCAGTTCCACTATTCATCACACTAATACCACTCATACCTAAAGATTGAGATAATTGTGTTTGTAATGCATTCGCACTAATATCATTAGTTAGTTGAACTTCAGCTATGGAACCACCTTTTAGTTCAATACCCTCATTAACTCCTTCAAATGCAACAAGAGATAATGCTAAAATGGTTATAATGATAGGAACAAAAATTACTTTTTTGTAAGATTCCATAAATTTTTCAAACATTTTTAATCATAACCATAAAATTATTAAATTTTTTTTAATTAAAATAAAACAAATAATCAATAATTCTTTTATAACCTGATTTTCATTTTAAATAACAGATTAATAAAGCAAATTTTTAATTATTATAATAAATATTAATAATCTAACTATAAATCTAAAAAATAAATCATATTTAATCTAAAAATTTCTTTAATTTAAAGTTAGATTAATACATATATTATATAAAATTTGATTTAAAACTTTTGATTATGATTAAAAAAAATTTAAAATTTAGATTAAAAAAAAATAAAAAAAAGAGAAATTAAACTTCTTAACTATATAAACTTAAATCTAGTAATCTAGCAATATTAATACTATCCTCTTCGATTTGAGCTAAACTTTTATCTTTAGTCTTAAGTGTAAATGTTTCAATTACACGAGCCCCTCTAATTTCAACCTTTTCCTGCATTCTTTTAATAGTATTTTTACCTCCAGAACTAGACATTGTAGCAAATAAAACAACATCTTTTCCTTTTAAATCTAAACTATCAATCAAAGTAATTATGGCAGGAGTTGGATTACTTGCCCAAGTTGGAGTACCAATATAAATTAATTCATAATTAGAAATATCAATAGTTGATGGTCTAATTTCGGTTTTATTTTCTCTAAAAGCATCAATTGAAGAATTAAATTTATTAAAAATACCTGTTCTTTTTTTAGTATCTTCAATTCTAATAATATCTGTATCCAATTGTAAGGATAAAGTTTCAGCAACTCTTTTTGTATTTTGACTTTCGGAATAATATATAATTAATGTTTTCATATTCTTGCCCCATAACAATTATTTATTATCTTTTTTAAAAAAATTTTCATGGATGCATTCCATATGTTTCAAGACCTAATGTTTCGTCAAAACCACATAAAATATTCATATTATGTATAGCTTGACCAGATGCACCTTTTACTAGATTATCTATAGCAGAAATAATTACTAATCTGCCATTTTCATCAATTTCAAAACCACCTATATGCTCATAATTAGATCCTCTAACTGAACTTAAACGAGGAATCTCATCTTCATCCATTATTTTAATAAATGGTTCATTTTTATATTGTTCAATATAAATATTTCTAATTTCTTCACTAGTAATATTGTTATAATCATCTTTTAAGAAGCTATGATTAGTAGTTAAAATTCCTCTAATCGCAGGAACTAAATGTGGTGTAAATGATACTTTCACATCTGAAAATAAACCTAACTCTTGTTGAATTTCAGGCATATGTCTATGACTTGTAATTTTATAAGGGTTTATATTATCGCCTATGTTTGGATAATGTGTTGAAGTTGTAGGTTTAATTCCTGCTCCACTAACTCCTGTTTTACTATCAAAAATGCATAATTTTAATAATTTAGCTTTTGATAGGGGAAAAGCAGATAATATAGCTCCAGTAGTAAAACATCCTGGATTTGCTACCAATTTTGCTTTTTTAATTTCTTTTCTATGAATTTCTGGAAGACCGTAAACAGCATCAATTTTACCTGTGTGTTTCAAACCATACCATTTTTCATAAATTTCATAATCATTGAATCTATAGTCCCCACTTAAATCTATTACTTTAGCTCCAGTTTCTAAAAGATCTGGAACAATTTTCATAGATGCTCCATGAGGGGTTGCAGTAAAAATAATATCTGCATCTATCTCTTCAGGGGTTTTATTGCTGAATATTAGTCCAGAATCCCTAATATTTGGATGTACTTTGTGAATAGGTGTATTATCATATTTTCTTGAGGTCACATCTTTTATTTCGACTTCAGGATGATTTAATAAAAATCTTATTAATTCTCCACCAGTATATCCACTTGCTCCTACAATAGCTACATCAATCATTTTTTTACTCCATCTTAAATAATATTATTATTTTATTTTTTTTAATATATAAAATTTTTTTAATAATAATTTCTTAAAATTAAGAGAATAAGTAAGATTGTTTTTTGTTTAACAATCATTTAAAACTTCTTTTCCATAAGTAGTTTTTTTAATTTTTTTAATTATCTTACAACTACTATCTAAATCCGCAGTATGATAATCTTTCACTTTTTTAACTTCAATATTTAAATCTCTTTCTTTAACAGCTTTTCTAAGTTTTTCAAGATCAAAATCCTGATCAGCACCTATAGCAATAATATCGGGTTTAATTTCTTTAACAATCTCAAACATATCGCCTTCATGTCCTAAATAAGCTTCATCTACTGGTTTTAAAAATTTAATCATTTCTAATCTTTGATTTTCATTAATAATAGGTATTCTTTTTCTTCGTTTAACTGTTGAATCTTTAGCAACAACAACAATTAACTCAGCATCTTCCCCACCTAATTCTTTTGCTTTTTCTAAATATAATCCATGACCTGGATGAAGAATATCAAAAGTTCCACTTGCCATAACTCTCATATAAATAACACCTTTATTTTACTCATATTTTAATGCATCTTCAAGTTTAATTTTATTCTTATATAATGCTGAACCTATTACAACACCTTTAACTCCAGTAGTAGATAATTTTTCAATATCTTCAATAGTTGTAATTCCTCCAGAATAAACAATAGGAATATCTACAGATTTAATAAGTTCTAAAACAGGATTAACATCAAATCCTCCAAGTAGACCTTCAACATCAACATTTGTAAATAATATACTTCCAGCACCACGTTCTTTAAATTCATTACTTAACTCAGTAGCAGTTTTATTGATTTTTTCTTTCCAACCTTTAATAACTACTTTAGAATCTTTACTATCTAAAGAAATCATGATTCTATCACTGCCATATTCATCAGATAATTTAGATATAATTTCAGGGTGTTCAATCCCCATTGTTCCGATAATTAATCTTTCAATATCAAGATTTAATAATTTTTGAGCATATTCTATACTTCTAATTCCTCCACCTAATTGTATTGGAACATTAATTTCTTCTAAAATCTCTTTAATAGTTTTTAAATTAGTTTTTCCTTCTAAAGTTCCATCAAGATCAATTACATGGATAATATTGGCCCCTTTATCTTCCCAATATCTAGCAACTTTTTCAGGATTTTCAATAACTACTTGCTCAGTTCCCGGTTCGCCTTGAACTAATTGAACACATTTTCCGCCTTTAATATCTACTGCAGGCATTATCAACATTTTGTCTTCTTTAAACATTTTTAATAACCATAATATTATTTTTAATTATAAAATTCATTTTACTTTTCAAAATTTTTATTAATATTAATATTTATAAAATATGATATATATTTTAAGTAAAAATTTTAAAAAAAATTATTGATTGATGTCAAATGAAAAGAACAGCATTAAAAATTGGATATATAGGATCTAACTTCCATGGATTTCAACGTCAACCTAATGTTCGGACAGTTGAAGAAGAAATAATAAATACTCTTCGAAAATTAGGTTATATTGGGGATTTGAAACAAGCAAGATTTAGAATAGCTGGTAGAACGGATAGTGGGGTTCACAGCCTTGGAAATGTTATAAGCTTCCAAAGTGAAAAAGAAGTACTTATTAATCAAATTAACACAAACCTACCTGATGATATACAAATACTTGCAAAAGCACCTGTACGATTTGGTTTTAAGCCAAGATATGCTAAAATGAGACAATATAGGTATATATTGTTTGAACAAAATTTAGATATGAAAGCATTAAATGATTGTGCTCAAATATTTAAAGGAACACATAATTTCATAAATTTTTCAAAAAGAAAACAAAAAACACCAATCCGAACAATTGAAGATATTCAAATAACTACACCAATAATTACAGAAGAAGAAAAAATCAAATATAATAATTTAGCACAATTAAATAATAATTTTAGACCAATTTTTATAGATGTTTATGGAGAAAGCTTTCTTTGGAATATGGTTAGAAAAATGATGAGAATATTTGTTTTAGTTGGTCAAAAAAAATTATCACTAAATAATGTTGAAGAGTTATTAAATCCCAATGAGAATGAGGAAAAAGCATGTATCAAAGTTATGGATGCAGATCAGTTAATTTTAATGGATATTGAATATGAAGGTATAAATTTTGAAAAAGATGATTATGCAATGGAACGATTCAAAAGAATATTGATTAAAAATCTTTTTAATTATCAAAGAAATTATTCTTTAACAAAATGTTTAATAAATTCATTAGATGACATTTAGAAAGTTTTTGCATTAAATGTTATAGTTACTATTACACCATTATTATCTTCAATATCGTAAGTACCTTCTAATTGTGCAGTTAAACTTTTTATTAATTCACTTCCAATTCCCATGTCTTCTGGTTTTTTTTCTTCAATTAATCCAACACCATCATCACGAACAGTTAATACAAAATAATCTTTTTCAGTTTCATTAAATTTAATAAATATATTTCCGTTTTCTCGATTTTTAAAAGCATATTTAAGAGCATTAGTAATTAATTCATTAATAATTAAACCTAAAGGAACAAGAGTATCTAAATCAAAAACCTTATTGTCAATATCAGTTTTAATGTTAATTTTTCCTTCGAGGATATAAGAATTACTTATATCATCAATTAAAGAGTTTATATAATCATTGATATTAATTTTTGAAAAGTCACGATTTTCATATAATTTTTCATGAACTAATGCCATAGTTTTTATACGTTGTTGGCTTTCTTTTATAACTTCTTTGAATTTTTCGTCTTGGATTCTATGTGATTGAATCATAAGTAGACTACTAATAATTTGCATATTATTTTTTACTCTATGATGTATCTCAGATAATAACATATTTTTTTCATTAATAGAATGCCGTAAAGTTGATTCTTTTTCCTTTTCAGAAGTTATATCAAATATAGTAAATATTGCTCCATCAAACTGTTCATTATTAATTTGTGGAGTAATCCAACCAGTTAAATATACACTTTCATCTATATTTTCAGGAGTTCGAGGTTCTAAAAAAACAGATTTTAAAGTATTTTTTGTTTCATTAAGTTCTTTTTCAGCGTCTAAAAGTTTTTTATCATTAGTTAAATAATTAGTTTTTAATATAGATTTATCTAAACCTAAACTATCTAATGCGTATTGATTAATATAAATTATTTTGTCATTTTTATCTGTAACAAATACTCCTTCTTCCATATCTCTAATTAAATTTTCAAAGAATTTTTTTTAAGCTCTAATTCTTCCATAGTTAAAAGACCAAACATGTCACTTTCAGTAAATTTTTTAGTTACAACAATCATTGAAACAAAAATAATAGTTAATGCTGCTCCAGCGACTAATGCAAATTTAACTACTGGAAAATTAGTTATATAATTTAAAAATAAAATTATTAATGATATTACAGCTAATACTATAGGAGTATATATAATAATTCTTCTACCGAATTGACTTCCAGTTGTGTTCAAATGGAAATATTTTATAAATCCTTTTTTTGGATGAGTATTTATAAACACATAAGGAATCAACACAATAAATATTAAATAATTAAGAGCTAGACTGATTAAGGATATGTTACCATTAAAGTAGTATAGGAATCCTGTAAATCCTAAAATTATTGTAATAATGCCTAAAGATTGTGGAATTATGCTGTATTTATTGATTGAATCGAATAATAGTGCAAAAAAGTATATTATGAATATAATTAAAAATAAAAAAGCATCTTGATAAGTTGATGAAAATCCATATACTAAGGGAGTTCCTAAAAATGAGATTATCGCAAGTACACAATAAACTCCAGTTAAAATGGCTAAAATTATACTTATATATTTGTATTTTTCATTATTTTCCAAATTAATAAAATATAATGAAGTTGCAACTAAAATAAAGAAAATAGCATTATAGGTATAATTTTTTATGATACCAATAATGAAAATAAAATTAGGACAATTCGTTAAATTTAAAATTAAATTGGTTAAAGCTAATATGATTGTTATAATGCAAAGTATTCTATTAAATTTAAGAGTCCATTTGATATTTTTGTTGTCAATAAAATCAATAATTGCATTGGAATAATTTTTGTTATTCATTAGCATATTGCTCCATGATATAAATATTAATTTATATTAAATAATTTTTTTTCAATATTTTGTTAATTTAATTATAGTGTATCTAACTATTTAATTTTATTGATTTTATATATAATCATTAATATAAGTCAGAGGATGTTTTCTTACAACTCCAACTAAATTTTTTATGTATGGTGTTTTACTAAATATAATCATAAGGCCGTAAGGTACACAGAAAGCAATAATAAAACATATAACACTCATATAATAAAAATTAGAAGGAGTAAAATATATTTTCATTATAGTTCCAATAATAATTTCATACATTAAAAAGATCCCTATTGTTACCTTAGATAAATTTAATAAAAATTTATAAAATTTTTTACTTTTGGTAGGTTCTTGATATAACCCTTTTAAATTTTTTAAAAAAATAAATAATCCTGCAGATTGAAGAATCATATAAACACTATAACGATTGAAAATTTCAATATCATTACTACCACTAATTATAGGGGATAATATAGGTAATATTAATGTCATTACTACAAATAATATTAATCCGAAATTTTTATTATTAAATATTTTCCATCTTGTGTTCATTAAGTAATAACCCAGTACTACAAAACCTATAGGTCCCATAAAATAATTAATATATAAAGCAAGGTCAATGTTAAATGTACTTTTAAGTAAACTAACTATAAACCATATAACTAAAAAATATTCTACTTCTCTTAATGGGGCATTTTGAACCCATCTTTTTAATATAGGTATAAAAAGATAAACTCCAAATATTAACCACATATAACTATACTGTATTGAAAACCAGGATTGTGCGAATAAAACATTTTTAAAAAGTTTATAAGCCCCATATAATGTGAAAGAGTCCATTCCAAAAAATTTAAGTAATCCTGGGTTAAATCCACAAATAATTATTACAATTAATGTAAGGGATATTGAAAAGAATATAAAAGGAACAACCATACCCCAAAACCTATCTTCTAAAAATTCTCTAATTCTTAAATTAGTTTTAAGAAAACTTCCTACTAACATTAAAAAAAGAGGAACTCCAAAATTAAATGCAGAATTTCCAATATCTACAATTAACCAATTTATATTTGCAGGATTAGGATTAGCTGTCATTAATTGGGGGTATAAACATATATGGGAAAAAATTAAAGAAATTATTGCTATTGAAGGTAATATTTTGAAGAAATTATCATATAATATTGGTTCTTTAATTTTTTCCATAATTCCACAGTTTTATTAGTAATTATTAAATTTATATTTGATAATTTAAATTTTATTAAGTCATTTATAAAACATTTTCCATTAAAAATACTATTTTCATTATATTTAAATGATTTAAATAGTAATATTATAATAATACAAATTAAATTTTTTAGGGAGAATTAATTAATGAAAATAGCTATTGTACTTGGAACAAGACCTGAAATAATAAAAATGGCCTCAGTAATAGATGAAATAATAAAAAGAGGACATAAATTATTATTAATACATACAGGTCAACATTATGATAAAGAAATGTCTGAAACATTTTTTGAAGATTTAGAATTACCCCAACCTAATTACAATATTCATGTTGGCTCAGGTTCCCATGGAAAACAAACTGGAAAAATGATGGAAGGAATCGAAGAAGTATTAATTAAAGAAATGCCTGATATTTTATTAGTACAAGGAGATACTAATGCTGTTTTAGCAGGAGCATTAGTTGCTGTAAAATTACATATTCCTGTAGGGCATGTTGAAGCAGGTTTAAGATCATTTGATGAAACAATGCCTGAAGAAATTAATCGAAAAGCCGCAGATGTATCTTCAAAATTATATTTTGTCCCAACTGAAGAATCAGCAATAAATCTATTAAGTGAAAGCATATCCCGTAAAAGAATTGTAATAACTGGAAATACTGTAGTAGATGCATGTTTCAGAAATCTAAAAATTGCAGAAAAAAGAGATAAATCAAAATATGAAAAAGAATTAACTGATTTAGATATTGAAAATATGGAAAATATTCTAACTTTAACAATGCATCGAGCTGAAAATGTAGATGTTAAAGAACGATTATTAAATATAATTGATGCTTTAGCCGAATTAAAAGATATGAACATTATTTTCCCTATACACCCAAGAACAAGAAAAACCCTAGAAAATTTTGGACTATTCGATAAACTAAATAGTTATGAACATATTCACATAATTAAACCCGTAGGATATTTAGATTTCCTAGTCCTATTATCAAAATCAACATTAATCCTCACAGATTCTGGAGGATTACAAGAAGAAGCTATAACATTAAACATCCCAGCATTGACCCTAAGATATAATACTGAAAGACCTGAAACTGTAACAGCAGGAGGAAACATTCTTGTAGGATCTGATAAAGAAAATATTCTTAAAAATGCAAAAAAAATATTAAATGATAAAAAATTTGCAGAAAAAATGAAAAATGCAAAAAATCCTTATGGTGAAGGTAATGCTGCTAGTAAAATGTTAGATTCCATAGAAAAACATTATAATAATAATGAATTAGCACTTATTGCACCTGATGAAGTCATGACAACATTTAAACGTGAAATAAAATTAAACACTGAAGATATCACTGTTTCAGAATTTGAAGAAAAATATAATACTTTAATACATCTAGTTTATGATGAAGAAACTCATTATCCTCATGATAATTTGAATATTAAAAACAAATTTCTACTATACGATATTTATAATTAATTAAACATTTTTTTTAGAAAATATTTATAAGAGTATGTTAATGATGGATAATTTAAAAAATGTTACCACTAATTCAATTCTTCTATTTGAATATTTCACAGCTAATGGAATAAATGATTTATCAATAATATCCGAAGCAGCGGGGATGATAAAAGACTTAGCTGATGATTTAAAAAATCAAAATACTTATCTTTTAATCTCTAAAGAATTTGAATACTTATTTAATGATGTAGAAGTTAAACTAATTACAATATCAGAACCCCTTGAAAATTGGTTAAACAAAAATGCTAATAAATTTAAAAAATCAATTTTCATTGCAGATGAAGCTAATGAACATTTATTTAAAATCACAAAAATCTTAGAAGATAATGGTGTAAAATTATACTGTTCTAATTCAGAAAGTGTTATGATTTGTACAAATAAATTTTTAACTTATAACTCCTTAAATGGTATTGTAAAACAACCTTTTACTAAAAAGATACAAATTAATAATGATAACAATTGGAAAGAATATATAAAAAGAATATTTAAAAAATTAAATCAAAAAAAACCTACACAATTAATTATTAAACCTATAAATGGGGTAGATTGTGAAAAAGTTTCATTAATATCTAATGAAGAAGATTTAAATATTTTAAAGGAATTTTATCCAATTGGATCTGAAATATTAATACAAGAATATATTAACGGAAATTCATGCAGTGTAAGTCTTTTAACTGATGGAAAAACTGCCATCCCCTTAAGTTTAAACAAACAAAATATAATATATCAAACTGAAAATATATCTTATTGTGGAGGGGAATTACCTTTTAATCATCCCTTAAAAAAAGATGCTTTAAAACTCGCAACTACTGCAGTAGAAAATATAAATGGTATAAAAGGATTTGTTGGTGTTGATTTAATTTTAGGAGATGAAGTAACATTTTTAGAAATAAATTCTAGATTTACCACTCCATATGTAGGACTAAAAAAAGTAGCTAATTTTAATATAGGAGAAACTATAATTAAATTACTAGATAAAGAAATTAAAATTCAAGATTTAAAACATGAAATTCTTTTAAAGGGTAAAGTAAAATTTATCAAAAAAGGAAATAAATTAGAAATTAAAAAGATATAAAAAAATTAATTGAGGATTATTTATGAAAATAGCAGGTTTCGATATTGGTGGAGCAAATACAGATTTAGCAATTATTGATTTTAAAAATGGAGATTTTAAAGATATACAAACAGATTTTGAATATCTTCCTATGTGGAGTAAAAATGAAGATTTAGGAGAAACTTTAATAAGATTAATAGAAAACATTTGCCCATTAAATGAAATTGATGCTGTGGGAATTTCCATGACTGCAGAATTAGTTGATGCATATGAAACTAAAAAAGATGGAGTTTTAGATGTTGTTAAAAAATGTGAAGATGTATTTGATATTCCATTAGGCTTTGTAGGAGTTGATGGAATGTTAAATTCTGAAAAGATTAAACAAAACCCAATTAAAGCAGCAGCTGCTAATTGGATTGCAACAGCAGAAATTGCTGGAATGATGGAAAAAGATTGTATATTTATTGATACTGGAAGTACAACTACTGACATTATTCCTGTAAAAAATGGTTCTGAATGTGCAAAAGGCCGATCTGATTTTGAAAGATTATCTACAGGAGAATTAGTTTATACTGGAACACTTAGAACTAATTTAACAAGTTTTTTAGATAAAATTCCATTTGATGGTTCAGAATATCGAGTTGCATCTGAATTATTTGCAATAACAGCAGATGTTTACACTGTTTTAGATTTAATTTCTCCTGAAGATTATGTTTGCGATACATGTGATGGTCAAGGAAAATCAAAAGAAGAGTCTATGAGAAGAATTTCAAGAGTTTTATGTGCTGATTTAGAAATATTGTCTGAAGAAGATATTATTAAAATTTCAGATTTTATTTATCAAGCACAAGTAGCTCAAATAGCAAATGCATTAGATGAAGTAGCTTCAAGAGAAAATTTAGATTTAGTAATAACTACAGGTTTAGGTAAAGATATTTTAGGTTATGAAGCAGCATCAAGTTTAGATTTAAGAGTTAAACCTATGAATACATTACTTTCTGATGAAGAATGTGTAGTTGCTCCAGCTATTGGAACTGCAATTATGATGAACAAATTTATTAATTAAGAGGTAGTTAAATGGCAAAAGAAAAAAAGTCTAATCTCCTAAAATGGTTATTAATTTTAACTTTTTTAATTATAATAGTCTTTACTTTTGCAAATAATTGTCAAACTACTACTGTAGGGTATAATAATTTAGGTCAAGTTGTTAAATATAATTATTCTCATTATCCTAATCCAACTGTTAAAATAGCTATTGTATCAGGTATGCATTCTAGGGAATCACTACATCAAATGGTATTGCCTGAAGTATGTAAATTGATGGCTTTATTTAATAATGTTGAAGTAGATAATTATAAAGTTAAAGTTACTTCGAATCCTCAGGACTTCACAATTGGTAGAGCTAATGGTGAATCTTTAGTTCATGATTATGTTGTTAATGATGTAGCTAAATCAAATTATGATTTGGTTATCATAGGTCATGATCATGAGTCAGATTATGGTGAAGGATATTATATAGCTACACCAACGATGGATACTCCTTCAGTAGATTTGGCAAATAAAGTTGTTAATAATTTATCTAATTTCAATTATTATAAACGAAATACAAATGTTTCAGCTCAAAGTACAAGTATTAGTGCAGTTGACAATCCTATTGTCTCTACTGACACAAAATTGTTTGTATATGAAATTCCTGAGGATGATTTTATTGTATTTGCATTTATTAATTCATATCGTTTAGTGTATGATTCTTATAAAGCATTATCCTCTTAATCTTTTTTTTTAAAAATTTAAAAATAGTTTAGAATATGTCTGATTTTTTTGTTAATATTAATTTAAAATAAGTTTTGTTAATGTATATTAGTATTTGTCCTATAATCTTAAATCTTAAAGCCTCTATTATTTTCAAATGTTTGTCCTATTGAAAATTATTGAGGGGGATGATGAATATATCGTTAGAGGCTTTAAGACGGAAAAATAGGACTATTCTTTAAAAAATAGTTGAGTATTTTTCTAATTGATAATCTTAATTTTATTGTATTTAATAGTTTCTAATTTAATAATTCTTGTTTGTTTTTTATAAAAAGTTTTTTAAATGATTAATACCAAACATCTTTAATTCCTAATAAATAAGCTATAGTATTAGAGCTAACATGTAATATTATTGTAATAATTGCTATGATAAGAATAAAATTAATGCTTAAAGGCACTACTGGAGAAATTAAAATAAGTGCAACTATAACAAAGTCTAATTGATCTAGGAAAGGAGCAGGTTGTCCACTTTTTAAACCTAAACGTCTTTTAATAAAACTTCCAATGGCATCTCCTAATAATGCTCCAAATGCAAGTAAAAATCCTACAAATAATCCATTTAAAAGAGAGTTAAATACTAAAAATGGTATAATTCCACTAGTTAATTGGGATAAAGTTAATCCTACAAATCCCTGAAATCCTCCAACTAAAGTTCCTAAAATTGTTCCATAAATAAAACCTTTCCATGTTACTCCATTACCTATGACTCTATAACCATCAGAAAGAGTTTTACCCATATCTAAGGGTGTTTTTCCTCCAAAAGCAAGTCCACTTAGGTTCGCAACATAAGCTGGTAACATGAAATAAATTGCGGCTAGACAGCTAATTAATAAATTTATTAAATTAAATCCCATCTTCTAATTTTCCTGAAATTTTTAAAATTATAATATAAGATTATAAATGGCAAACTATTTAAAATCTATTGAAATTCTATTGTTTATATAATTTAAAAAATTTATTTTATATTTAAGTATAAATAGTAGGAATAATAATATATAATAAAGTTAAAAGCTATGTTTATTATTTATTAATATTCATATTTTTTAATTATAATATTTAAATTAAAATTCACGATTATATTAATAACAATTATGATTTATTTAAATAAAAAACTATTACACAAACATTGCACATTATTTTTTTTATAATATTTATTTTAAGAACAATATTTTCATTAATAGTTTAAAATATGTCATAATTCATCATTAAAAAAAATTTATACTTAATAAATTACAATAAAAGGATTTAAAGATTATTGGTGATACAATGGAAATAAAAAAAACTGTAAGTTTATGTCCAACTTGTTTAAAATCTGTACCTGCAGAAGTTTTTGAAGAAGATGGAAAAATATTCATTAAAAAAACATGTCCAGAACATGGTGAATTTAAAAACACCTATTGGGGTGAATCTGATTTTTATAAAAGAGTTGAAAAATTCCCTCCTATGGTTAAACCCGCAAGTAACCCTCAAATAAATAAAAATGGGGGATGTCCTAATAATTGTGGAATCTGTGAACAACATGAAACAACTACTGTCTTAGGTTTAATAGATGTAACAAATAGATGTAACTTAAGATGTCCAGTATGTTTTGCAAATGCTGCAGCTTCTAAAACATTATATGAACCAACTTTCGATGAAATTAAGGAAATGTTACAAAATTTAAGAAACATTGAACCACGAGGATGTCCAGCAATTCAATTTGCAGGGGGAGAACCAACTGTAAGAAAAGATTTACCTGAATTAATTAAATTAGCTATAGATTTAGGATTTTCTCATACTCAAATAGCCACAAATGGTATTCGATTAGCTAAAAAAGAAGGTTATGCTAAAGAATTACGTGAAACTGGTTTAAATACAGTATACTTACAGTTTGATGGTGTAACAGAAGAGCCTTATATACAAATGAGAAATAAAAATTTATTATCTACTAAATTAGAAGCAATAAAAAATTGTAGAGAAGCAGGTATGGGTGTTGTACTTGTACCAACTTTAGTTAAAGGAATCAATGATGATCAAGTTGGGGATATTCTAAGATTTGCAATGGATAATATTGATATTATACATGGAGTAAACTTCCAACCAGTTTCATTCGCAGGAAGAACACCTCATGAAGAAGTAGAACAACAAAGAATCACTATACCTGATTTCATGAATCTTGTTGATGAACAATTGGATCATGGTATAGAACCAAAAGATTTCTACCCTCCATCATTTGTTCAACCAATTTCACGTTTTGCAGGAGCATTACAAGGAGAAGAACCTCCAGTATATTTAAATTGTCATGAACATTGTGGAATAGGAACATACATATTTTTACAAGATGATGAAGTTATTCCAGTAACTCGATTTATTGATGTTGAACAATTATTGAATTTATTAGATAAATATACTGATGAGTTAAACGATGGTGGTTTTGCAATTCAAAAAAGAGTAATTGCAAAGGCAATTAAAAATTTACCTGGTGTAATAGACTCAGAAAAAACTCCTGAAGTATTAAACATTAAAAAAATATTAACTGATATATTTAAAGAAAGATCTTATGAATCTGTTGGAGAATTCCACAAACATGCATTACTTGTTTCATGTATGCACTTTATGGATCCATTTAACTTTGATGCAGATAGAGTAAGAAAATGTATAATACATTATGCTGTACCTGATGGAAGAATAATCCCATTTTGTACAATGAACTCAATTTACAGAGAAGAAATTGAAAAAGAATTTGCAACTCCATTAAAGTCTAATTTACTACAATATAATGATAAAACTGGAGTAGAAGAAGAAGATTCTGAATTATAATAAAACTTTTACTTAATCAAAAAATATAAAAAACAAACAGATGATTCAATATGATTATAAAAACTCCTTCCAGATTACATATGACTTTAATTGATTTAAACGGTTCATATGGTAGATTTGATGGAGGAATAGGGTTAACCCTCAACAATCCTCATTTTGTATTAGAAAGTGAAGAAACCGAAAAAGGTATTACAATAGACTTTGACGATGACATAACCAATCCTGAAGTATTGGATGAATGTATTACAAAAATATCTAACTCTGCAGAAAAAGTAATTAATTATTTTGATGTTGAAGGTGGGTTTCATTTTCATGTAAAAGAAGCATATTTCCCTCACTCTGGTTTAGGTTCTGGAACACAAATATCTCTTGCAACTGGAAAATTAATATGTGAACATATAAATAAAAATGTATTATCTCCACAATTAGGTGCAATTGTTGGAAGAGGAGGAACTTCTGGAATTGGAACTTTTTCTTTTGATCTTGGAGGATTCATAGCTGATGGTGGACATAGTTCTAAAGAAAAAACAACATTTTTACCATCTTCAGCATCTGGAGCCAAACCTCCTCATCTTATTGGAAGATATGATTTTCCAGAAGATTGGAATGTTTTGTTGGCCGTTCCAAGTGCAGATAATAGTGTAACTGGTAATAAAGAAGTTAATATATTTCAACATTATTGTCCTGTCCCTAGAAGTGAAGTTGAACAAGTATCTCATGTTGTATTTATGAATTTAATACCTTATCTTTTAGAACATGATATAGAGAACTTTGGGGCTAGTGTTGATATGATACAATCTAGAGGATTTAAAAAAATTGAAGTAAGTCTCCAACCACCTAAATTAATAAAATTAATGAACTTTATGAGAGATAATGGAGCTTATGGTGTAGGGATGAGTTCATTCGGTCCGGTAACTTATACAGTTTATGATAAAAATAATAAAGATATAGTAAAAGCTACAGAAGATTATCTTGATGGAGATGGAATTGTCATCACAACTAAAGCTCAAAATCATGGTTATGAATTAATAAAATAACCATCTCAATTTTTATTATTAAAAAAGTGAATTAATATGAATGAATTAAAAGGAAGAGTTTGGAAATTTGGGGATAATATTGATACAGATATTATAATTCCTGGAAGATATCTAAGAACATTTAATCCAAATGACTTGGCTGAACATGTTCTTGAAGGTGAAAGAGCTGATTTTACTAATAATGTTAAAAAAGGAGATATGATTTTAGCCAATGAAAATTTTGGTTGTGGATCTAGTAGAGAGCAAGCTCCTTTAGCTATAAAAACTGCAGGTGTAAGTGCAATAATAGCTAAATCATTTGCAAGAATTTTTTATCGAAATGCAATTAATATTGGTTTACCTGTTATTAAAGCTGATGTAATCGCTAATGATGGAGATATTTTATCTGTAAATTTAGAGAAAGGTTTAATAAAAAATGAAACTACAGATAAAAATTTTGAAATAGAACCTTTTAAAGATTTCATGTTAGAAATATTGTCTGATGGCGGTATTGTTAACCATTATCTTAAGGAAAAACAGTAACTTTTTTTATTAATTTTAATTATTATTTTATTAATTAAATAGTTAATAAAATTAAATTTCTTTTTTTAAAAAATTATTAAATTATCAAAAAATAAGGAGGGAATATTATGGAATGTCCAATTTGTGGTTCAAAAACAGCAACAATTTTAAAAACAAAAAAAATTAATTCTAAAAAAAATACTCGGCGAGAAATGCTGTTAAAATGTGATGAATGTGGTCAAGTATACAATGAATCAATTGTTGAAGATAAACCTCAAAAATACAGATTAATTATTAGTGAACATGAAGATTCTTATAAAACATTTGTAGAATTAATTCCGGATCAAAAATTAAATGTTGGAGATTATTTACAAACAAAATTCGGAAAAGTAGAAATTACAGCATTAGAAACATCTGAACGTAGAGAAAATCATGCAAAAGCTAAAGATGTAAAAACTATCTGGGCAAATTCTAAAGAGATTTTAGCAAGATTTGGTGTAAGTGTAGATTTGCATGGTAAAGTAGCATCATATAAAGTAGAAACTGCACGTGATTATAAAATTGCAGTAAATGATGTATTTAAAATAGATAACTATATTATACAAGTATATGTTATTAAAACAGAAGAACGTAAGACAACTAAAGGATTTGCAAAAGCTGAAGTTATTAAAAGAGTTTATGGAAGACCAGTTGATTTCAAACGTTACGATTACAATTTAACTGAAAATATTGTTAGTAAAAAAGCAGTAGAATAATAAATTTTAATTATCTTTATTTATTTTAGGAGTATACTTTAATGAAAGTATTTATTGAAACATATGGATGTACATTTAATCAGGCAGATTCCCAAATAATGGCAGGAAAATTAATTGAAGATGAAATAGAAATTGTCAGTACTATCGAAGAATCAGATGTAATTATTGTTAATACTTGTTATGTTAAATTACCTACTGAAAGTAAAGTAATTAATAAAATTAAAGATTTACAAGTTAAATTTCCAGATAAAAAGGTCATTATAAGTGGATGTATGGTTGAAGTAGATCCTAAAAAATTAGATTCAATTGGTCCTAATTGTTCATGGATTGGCCCACATCAATTGAATAAAACCTCAAATGTGGTTAAAACTGCATATAATGGAGGTATTTCACGTGAATGTGGTTTTTCTAAGGATAGTAAAGTAGGGGTGCCTAAATTAAATAATAATCCTTTGGTTCATGTTATTCAAATATGTGAAGGTTGTCTTGGTACATGTACTTATTGTTGTACTCGTTTTGCAAGAGGCAGTTTAAATAGTTACCCTATTAAAGATATTGTTGCTGAAGCACAAGAAGCTATAAATAATGGGTGTGTTGAGATTGAATTAACAGCTCAAGACACTTCAGCATTTGGAAAGGATACTGGTGAAAAGCTTTCAGATTTAATTACTGATGTTGCTTCATTAAATGGGGATTTCAGAATTCGAATTGGGATGATGAATCCTAAAAACATTGGTGATGAAATTGATGAATTAATTGAAGCTTTTAAATTAAATAAAGTTTATAAATTTCTTCATTTACCTATTCAATCTGGAAGTAATAAAGTTTTAAAAGAAATGAATCGGAATCATACTGTTGAAGAATATAAAATTATTGTTAATAAGTTTAAAAAAGCTATTCCTGATTTAACTCTTGCTACTGATATCATTGTCGGTTATCCTACAGAAACTGATGATGATTTTCAGAAAACAGCAAATTTAATTAAAGAATTAGAGTTTAATATTATTCATTTAAGTAAATATCGTCATAGACTTGGTGCTACGTCATCTAATCTTCCAGAAATACCTGATGAAGTAATGCGTAAACGTTCTAAGTATTTAACTGATATAAAATATCAAATAACTGAAAAAGAGAATGAAGATTTCTTAAATTCTGATTTAGAGGTTTTAGTTGTTGAAAAAGGACGTAAAGGTGGTTTTATAGCTAAAACTAATTCTTATATTCCTGTTGTTGTAAATAATGTTAATCCAGGAACTTTTATTAATGTTCATATTTATGATGTTACAAGTACTTATTTGCGTGGAAGTTTAATTTAGTTAAAAATGTAATTTTTTTTGGATTATTTTTTATTTTTTATTTTTTATTTTTTATTTTTAAATCTTATTTTTTTATTTGATTTTTCTTTATTTTTAATTCAATATATTTTGCTAAAAATACTGGAGTTATATTGCTTTAAATATTGTTATTTTATTTTTTCATTGCTTTTCAAACTTATATTCTAATTTTAACTATTATTACACATTTTATATTAAAAATAATCTATTATTTGGTTGAATAAATATTTTTACTTAGTATTTTTCTTTATATGTTTATTTGACTTTTTTAATGCTCTTTTTTTACTATTTAAGACTTTTTAAATGGTTATTTTAGATTCATTTTTAGAGTCTTTACAAGTTCTTATTTTAGTATTAGTTAGTAATTATTTGTTATTTTTTTTACTATTCTCTTATAGTAGAATGATTAAAAAATCTATATACACTTGTGTTTATTTAATCTATATAATGGATTATTAATCATCAAAAAAACAATACCTTTATATACTAGTTAATACAACATTCAAATGGAGGTGAAAATATGAGTGAATTACCAATCGCACCTGTAGGCCGTATATTAAAAAACGCTGGCGCACAAAGAATTTCTGATGACGCTAAAATTGCATTAGCTGAAGCATTAGAAGAACAAGGTGATGCAATAGCTACTAAAGCTGTTAACTTCGCACGCCACGCTGGTAGAAAAACCGTCAAAGCTGAAGATATCAAATTAGCTATCAAATAAGTTTTGTAATGTGTTTTTAAACTATTGGCCAGTTCTGGCCAATTATTTTTTTTATTTATCAATTAAACAGAATATTTGCTGAAAGTTTAATATTTTTAAAAAGCTTTTATAAGTTATTAAATATATTAATTATTGTTAAATATTCGTTAATCAGTTTATTAATTCAATTTTACATACACACTAATGCAAAGTGTGTATTAACCTTAACCGGTTTCAATTTGTATTAATATTTATATTTAGGAATATATGGATTGACTTTTCTATTTATGGGAAAGTTTTATATATAACTTTAAATAAATTTTAGTAAGTAGGGACCGGTGGTCTAGGGGTATGATACCTCCTTGACGTGGAGGTGATCACGAGTTCAAATCTCGTTCGGTCCATTTGCCATAGTAGTTCAGATTGGGAGAACGCCAGACTGAAGATCTGGATGTCGCTGGTTCAAGTCCGGCCTATGGCATTTTTACATTCTATTTTTCACATAAATTTTTTTAAATATTTTTTATTTAATTAAATAGAATATATATTAAATATTTAGAATTAGATTTTTTTAAAGATTAAAAAATAAAGATTTAAAGAAAGAAATTAATCTTTCTTTTTATATACAGGTTTTTTATCAAACAATCCAGGGGCATTTTCTTCAGTATTTTTGCTTGAAAGATTTAATTGATCTATAATTTGTGGACCTGAAGAGGTACCAATTCTTGTAGCACCTGCAGCTATAATTCTATTAATTGTTTTAAAATCAGTTATGCCTCCTGATGCTTTAATTTCTTTGTTTGGAGCACATTTATGGATTAATGCTAAATAAGTAACTAATTCATTGAACTTTTTAAATCCACTAAATCCTGTACTAGTTTTAATAAAATCTGCATTGGTTTTTTCTATTGCTTTAGAAATTTCTTTTATTTCAGGTTCTGTAATTAGGGTTAATTCAATAATTACTTTAAGTATATGATCTCCAATTGCTTCTTTTACTGCATTAATATCCTCTTGAATTAATTCATAATCCTTATTTTTTATTGCAGGGATATTAGCTAGCATATCTATTTCGTCTGCACCATTTTTGATTGCTTGTTTAGCTTCAGCTACTTTGGCTTCTGTTGTCCCAAATCCTAATGGGAAATCAATTACACTTACAACTTTAACATCACTATCTTTAAGTAGTTCTGATGCATATTGAACATAAGTTGGTCCCACTACAACGGAATAAAATTCATATTTTTTAGCTTTATCAATGAATTCTTTTATATCTTTTTTTGATGCGGTGTTATCTAAGAATGCATAATCAATATATTTAGCTATTTCCTTTTCTGTTTTTAATCGTAATAGGTTATTTACCATTTTTGTTTCACTTTCTTTTATTTTTTTTACCTTTTACCTAAGTTTTAACTTATATATTTTTTAGGTATAAAGTTTATTACTATTTGTTTGTTATTGTACTAACTATTATTTAAATATTTCTCAAAAAAATTTAAATTAATTTCTTTGCCATATAAGGTCCTTTAAGTTCATATCCAAATTTTCGATAATACTTTCTAGCACCTATACCACTTGTAACCAAAATTTCATTTTTGCCTTGATCTATGCTTATTTCTTCTGCACGTTTAATTAAACGCTCACCAAAACCACTATGTTGGCCAATGCTAGTAGCTCTCTCACCTATTTTCAACATGTTGCCATAAACATGAAGCTCTCTTAAAAGTGCAGTATCCTCATTAACCTCATTTCGATGAGCTTTATCTGAAGGCATTCGTAAACGTAAAAAACCTGCCAAACTTTCTTCATTTTTATCTTCAAAAGATAAAAAAGTTTCCTTCCCCCCAACAGCATTATATTGCTCTTCAAAAATAGAATAATCATCTAAATTAAATTTTTTATCAACATGCCCTATTTCTCTGCAACGAATACATTGACAAGTTATATTCTCTTCTTTTAAACGTTGATAAACTAATTCTCCTAAATTAGATTTTTTAACCCCTGCTTCAATAAGAGTAGATGGAATATCTCGTTGAATACGCATTGTTCGAACCCACTTAGGAAGAATTTTTTTGATTTGAACAATTAATTCAACTGCTTCCTCATCAGTATATGGTTCATAACCACCTTCTTTCCAAAGGTCATATAATTCACTTCCTTTAGTAACAAGAACAGGATAAATTTTGAGCATATCTGGTTTGTAACGTTCATCTGAAAAAATAGTCTTAAACATTTCAATATCCTCTTTTTGTCTTTGAAATAAGCCAGGCATAAAATGCATACCAACTTTTAATCCAGAATCCCGTAAAATACGATTTGCTTCAACAGAATCTTTAACCGTATGACCTCGTTTCATTTTTTCATAAATATCATCATGAATAGTTTGAACACCTATTTCGACTCTAGTAGCCCCCATATTTAACATTCTGTTAACATGCTCTTCTTTACACCAATCAGGTCTAGTTTCAAAAGTCATACCTATGCAACGAACTTTTGAGTTTTCATTAATTTTTTGAACATTATCAATTAAGACATAATCACTTGGTTTATAAGTTTTTAATTTACCCTCAATGTAAATTGGATCATTTTTTATAATATCAGGAGTAATATCATTTAATTTCATTCCATTATTAATATTATCAAGTACAATACCAAAATCAACCATAGCTTTTAAACATTGTGAAACGAACCATTCTTGGTAAGATAAATCTGTTGAAGGGAAAGTTCCACCCATTATAATAAGTTCTATTTTATCTACAGGATGCCCAATACTATATAACTGCTTAATACGATTGAAGGTTTGGATATAAGGATGATACTCAAACATCCTACCTCTAAGTGCAGCAGGCTCTTCACCAGTGTAACTTGGAGGAGCTATATCACTTTTTGGACAATAAAAACATCTTCCATGAGGACATTCATGAGGATGGCACATAACAGCTACAACTGCAACGCCAGACAATGTTCTGGAAGGTTTCTTTTTTAAAATATCACTCACAATCTTTTTTTCTTCAACTGTAGCATTTTCTAAGATATCTGCATTGCTCATGAATTTATTTAATTTAAGGTCTCTACAAAGTTGTCTCTTCTCAACTTCTAAATCTCGTCGAGTTTCGATTTTTCCATTTATAATATCCTCAATTATAATTCGACATGCTTTTTCCATAAAAATTATTCTCCAATTATTTTAATCTTTAATATTTTCTATTTTAATTTAGATTAGAAAAACTTATATATGTTTTTTAATCATAAATTTTATTAATTATATATAAAATTGTATTATATATTTAATAAATTTAGAGGTAGAAAAAATGAGAATAAAAGAACTTCTTGGAATGCAAGCTTTAGATATTAATGCGAATGAAATTGGAAAAATTAGTGATATGGATTTTGATCCAGAATCTGGTACTATTAATGAAATTGCAGTAACTTTAAAAAAGAATATTGTTTCAAGTAATGAAATAGTTATACCATTTAATGAAATCAAAAGTATTGGAGATTATGTTTTAATTAACAATACTATAAATAAAGAAGAACCTACAATTGAAGTTGAACCGGAAGTTGAAGAAGAACCAGAAAAAGAATCCGATCCAGAAACACAAAAAGTTGATTTAAATTAAAATATTTTGTGTGGTGAAATAATGGAAGCTCGTGATGTGAGAGGCCAAATTATTTCCATTGGTTCTTATGCACGTTATGGTGGGACTGGAACAGTAGGGCAAGTTTCAGACATCAAAGAAGAATATAATACTCAATGGGCTAAATTTAGTGAAAATTCTTTATGGTACTCTTTGGATACTCTTGAAGTAATTAAAAAAGAGGATATTAAAAAATATTCTAATAATGATAATAGAGATGATGTTCAAAAAGTTAAAGATTTACAATCTGATGTTAAAAATGATGCTGTAGCTAATGCTATGAATGTTGAAGCTGGTGGTGCAGGTTAATTAATTAAATTAACATTTGATCATTATACTTTTTTTAATTATTTCTTTTTTTCTTTAAATTTTAATCTTAAATAGAAAACTTTATCTTATTTTTTTTTAATAATATCAATTATCTATAATTTAAATTTGGAGGGAACTTAATGCAAAATCGACAAATTGTAGGTATCATTGCAATAATATTAGGTATACTGGTAATTGCTTTCCCATTATCTGGAGTATCTGTTTTTTCATTTTTAGCTGGTTTAGGTATTCTTTTTTTAGGACTTTACTTTATTATTGGTGGGGCAAACCTCTGGGCATTTTCTAAAGGAATTTCAGTAACTTATATTATTTTAGGGCTTATTGGTTTTATTTTTGGAATAATGTTAATAGGTAACCTTGCATTGTTTAGTATTTTAATTAGTTTATATTTCTACATTGCAGGATTCATGTTAATAATTGCTGGTGCACTTAGTTTATTTGCTAGAGTACATCCTATAACTAAAGGTGCAGCTGCAATAATGTTAGTTCTTGGAATTATTACTGTAATATTGGGAGCATTTGCAATGATGAGTCCATTTTATGTTGCTATTATTTTAGGTATAAGTTTAATTATTGATGGTATAGCAATATATTTAAATGGTGAAGAATTTATTGGATGAAATTAATTTTTCATTCCATATTTTTTTTTAAAAAATAATATTGTTCGTAAATTAACAAATTATATAAATGATGAGGAATAAAACATATATAAAGATTTTTTAAAAATCTTTAGGAGGAAAAGGAATAATGAAATACAAAATGTTCATTTTGTTGATATTCATAGCTGCAGTAAGCCTACTAATAATTTCTCCAGCATCTGCTCAAGATGTATCAATTATTAAATCACCAGATAATGGAGCAATTATGGGTAATTGTCAATCAGGAGATTATTGTGTAAACTATGGTCAATATTTAGATGTAAACTGTTCAAATGGTAATGGAGTGGATTCAAACACTACACGAACATATTGTAACACTTACTATACACATCCACAAGAATTCCCTATGGATAAATATATACCATATAATTATCAACAAAATCAAAATAAAATAGATTAAAATTTTTAAGTAAAATTCAAAAATTTACTTAAAATTTTTTTCTTTTTAAAAGTTAAATTAAATTTCACTAAATTCATGAATTTTTTTAGCTAATTTAGGACCAATACCATCTATTTTTTGCAATTCTCTTTCAGTAACAGGTCTTAAATCATCACCAAATACATCAACTAAATTTCTGGCTCGTTTTCTACCAAGTCTTTTAACTCCAAGAACTAATGGAATAATATCATCTTTAACACCATAATATAATCTTGCAGAGAGAATATCTAAATCTTTACTATAACTATACTTTCCTAAAACTTCTAATGTATTTTTAGTAAATCTAACAAGCATACTAGCTTCATAAGAAGATCGGCGTGTACTTGCACTATAAACATGATAAGCATTTTCAATTTGATACTCAGTTTTTTCATTAATCCATTCAACTAAACTAACACAAGTAGCTTCAGGATTTCCAATATCTACAGCAAACAATCCTAAACTAGATAACTTTTCACGTACAGGATCTTTACTCTTCCTACCTTTAAAAGAAATTAAAGGTAAATCAGGAGTTTGTGTTAATTGATAAATAAGTTGGTATGGATTAAATTCATCAATTTGAGTAGCAAATTCCTTAATTTGAACTGCTGTTTGAACAGCATAATTAGATTTAGCAATTAAATTACCAAATTCAGTTGCTTTTAAACCTTCAGGAGTAGCGATCAATATCCCATTTTGTAATAAAAATTCTAAAGATGATTGAATTTCAAATTGTAAACTATCTGAAGCAAAAAGACTCATACTAGGATTATTTTGCATTTGAAAACCATAAAAAGTCATTTCAAAGAATTCTTGCAAATCCTCCGGAGTTTTAGATAAACTTGATGCTACTTGGGAAATAATTTGTTTAAGTACTGCATCTTTATTTTCAATCAATTTTGAATTAGTTGGCTCAACCTGACCATGTATATAACGCTCTTCTAAATCTAAAGATTCTTCCATTGATTTAGCAACTAAATATGAAAATCCTACATCATCATATTGAGGTCTGCCAGCTCTACCAGACATTTGTAAATAATCAAAAACAGGAATATTTTGAGGCCCTCTAGATGTCCAACGTGTATAATCTCTAATTGCAACATATTTAGAAGGTAAATTAACACCATACATAAGGCTAGGTGTTGCAGCTATCATTAAAATATTACCTTCTCTAAATTCATCTTCAATAATTTCTTTTTGTTCGTTGAATAATCCAGCATGGTGGAAAACAGCACCATTTTTTGCTGCTTCTGCTAAACGTACACAAGTACTTGTAGGTCGTGAACCTTTATTTTTAGGAACATCTAACAATTTATCTGCAACTTTTTTAAACTTTTCTTTTTGTTCATCAGAAATTTTATTCTTCATTTTTCCTGAAACATAAGAAGCTAAACTTTCAGTAAATCTTCGAGTAGATACAAAACTTAATGCTTGTGAATTTTCTTCCATAGCTTTTTCTATAATTTTGACTATAACATCATTCTTATTTTTGGTATTAAACATTTCAGTATCTAAAACTTCTTTATTTAATGGAACGGGACGATAATCATGTTCTATAACTTTTGCATTTAACCAACCCTTGATTTCATCCATATTTTCTAAGGTAGCTGAAAGAGCTATAACACGTAAATTAGGATTAATCTTTTTTGCTCTTGTAATCGCACATTCTAAAGTCGGACCTCTAGAGAACTCTCCAATCATATGGAATTCATCGATAATAATAGTATCAACTTCTCTCAGAGTATTCCATGAAAAACGAGTTAAAGCATCAAATGATTCAAATACCATTATAGAAAGATCTGAGGAACGAGGATTTTTACCAACTGTTATTCCATGTTTTTCAAATTTTTTAAACTCTTTAACTTTCTCATTTTGTATAGAAATTAATGGAGCAGCATAAACTGCTTTGCCTCCATTAAGAATAGTTTTCAATGCAGCCAAGACTCCTAATATAGTTTTACCACTAGCAGTAGGAATAGCTATAATAATATTAGTTTTATCGTCCAAATAACCTGATTCAATAACAGCTTTTTGTGCTGGATTAAATTCTTTAATATAAGGATAACAATCATTTATAATTTCTTTAATGTTTTCTGGAATATTTTCCATCATTTCCCTCAAATATTTTTTTATATAAATCTAATTTATATTATCAATTCAATATCTTTTTTTAGTAAGCATTTGAAAAGTAATAAATTTTTTTATATTTTTTCCTTTTTTAAAACACAAATATTACTTATATTGGTATTTGGATATTGTCCATTTTCATCTTTTTCCACTGCTTTAACCATGTCCCATATTGTAAGTAGCACTACACTAACTCCAGTTATAGCTTCCATTTCAACACCAGTTTGTCCAGTAGTTTTCACAGAAACAGTGGTAATTATTTCTTCTTCTTTAATTTCAAAATTTATTTCAATACCTGTAATACTTAATGGATGACATAATGGAATTAAGTTAGAAGTATTTTTAATCGCATTTATTCCTGCAACTTGTGCAGTAGTTAAAACATTACCTTTTTTAATTTCAGAGTTTTTTATTTTATCTATTGTGTCCTTTTGAAGATGAATTTTACCAGAAGCAATAGCTATTCTTCTTTGTAAAGGTTTATTCCCAACTTCTACCATATGAATTCCATCTTTAGTAAGATGAGTAAATTTTTTATCAGTCATTGTAATTACCTAAATTTTAATTAAAAATAATATTAGTTAATATAAACTTTAATTTAATACTTTATTAAATTTTCAAAAATTATTTTATATAAAAAAGAAATAACTAAATATATAACTTTTTTATAAAAAAAATGGAAAAATATTATTAAAATTTTTTTTTGGGGAGTTCTAAAGAAAATGGAGAAATTAACACTATTAAATGAAAATTCTAATATTGTAAGTAGTTTTTCATGGAATGAATTAAATGAACTATATAATAATGTTGAAGTTTATAATGAAATTTCAAAAACAAATTTCCCAAATTTTTTAAAAGAATTATCTGAACATGTATTAATATTAACTCCAATTGAAAATGGTCAAGATTTTTTAATTAAACATATTAATTATCCTATTTTTAATTTTTTTGAAAATCAAGATACAAAAAAATATTTATATAAACCTTTAACTAAAATGTTTCCTTTTTTAAAAGATTTGACATTAATAAATATAATTCAAGAAATAAATCAAACAGAAAAACCTCGAAATTTGAAAGCACTTTATTATAAAGATGAAGTATTACAGGGGATTTTCATAATTAATATAGTTAAATCCTTAAATGAAATTTTTGGAATAATTAAAAGGGAAAACAGTTTTGATTTAACAGATTATGATAAAAAAGATGTATTTGATTTATCAGATACAGCAATGGTTGTTATTCAAGATGGATATTTTGTCAGAGTTAATGAAGCATATTCTAAATTATCTGGTTATTCCATAGAATATTTAACTGGTCAAAGTTTCACATTTAATCAAACATTCTTAGATAGTGAGCATAACGATGATATTTATGGAATTTATCTTAAATTATTGAATCGTGAATTATATGTTAATGATGAAACTGTCCGTATAATACATAAAGAAGGTCATGAAATTTGGTTCCAGAGTATTGGAATACCTGTTAACTTTGAAGGACGTCCAGCTGTTCAAATAATTTGTGTTGATATAACTGAAGAAAGAAATTCTGAAGAACAAGCTAAAATGTTAAAAATTAATTTAGATAAAATACAAGACATTACAAAAATTGCTATTTGCTCTTGGGACCCAATAAACAAATATACTTGGACATCTGAAATTTATAATATCCTTGAAATAACCGAAGAATCATTACAAATGGATGAAGATATTTTAGTTAAATACACAATCCCCGAAGATAAATTAGGATATGAAGAAATAATTAAAAAATGTTTAAAGAATAAAACAAGTAATTTTAACACATTAATACGAGTATTAACTGGAAAAAATAATTTAAGATATATATCAATATATTTAACATTTAATTTTGATGAAAAAAATTATTCCTTTGTAGGTTTTGTTCAAGATGTAACTGAAGCTACTATGCACTCAATGAAACTTAATAACACATTTAAAGAATTAGAAAATACTTTAGATGAAAAAGATGTTCTCTTAAAAGAAGTTCATCATCGTGTTAAAAACAATTTACAGATAATACTTAGTTTACTTAAATTAGATTCAAGATTCAATGAAAAAAATCCTCAAGAAATTATTGATGCCACAATTAACAGGATAAATAGTATGGCATTAATACATGAAAAAATATATGGATCCACTGACCTAGCCCATGTAAATATTAAAGAATACATTGAAGAAGAAACTCAATATCTAATTGATATGTATAATAAGGAAAATATCGAATTGAAATTTAATTTAGAAAATATTGAAGTAGATATGGAGAAAGCTATACCTATTGGTTTAATAATAAATGAATTAGTTCATAATACAATTAAATATGCATTTCCTAATAATGAAAAAGGAATATTAAATATATCTTTAGAAACCAATGAAAATTATGTCAATTTAATTGTAAAAGATAATGGAATTGGAATTTCTAATGAGATAGATATTTATAATAGTACAACACTAGGATTCATAGTAATAAATAATTTAGTATCTCAAATCGATGGTAAATTCACAAAATTAAATATTCCAGGTTCAGCTTTTAAAATAGAATTTAAAAAAGAAGGATTAATAGATAATAACTAAAAATTTTTTAATAACTATCTTTCCAATTCTTCATAAGGAATTTTAACAGATGCAAAATTTAAGGCACGTTTTCTAGCATTTGAAATAAATTTATTTCTAAGATCATCATCATCCAATATTAAATCTATATTTTCAGCTAAATCTTTACTACTACTAGGGTTAATGAGTAAACCCACATCATCCGTTATAATTTCACGGATTCCTCCAACATTACTTCCAATAACAGGTTTGCTACAAGACAAAGCTTCAATAAGAACTAAACCAAAGCTTTCACTAAAAGATGGTAAAACTAACATATCACAACTAGGTATAATATTTTCAATATCTTCACGTGCACCTGTAAATATAACATCATTTATATTATTCTTTTTAACATAATCTTTCAATGATTTGAGTAAAGGACCATTTCCTACAATAACTAGTGTGGATTCATTTTTCATATTTTTTTTAGCTTCAATAATTGTTTTAACATTTTTTCTTTTAATAATATTTCCAACAAAAAGAATTATAGGTTTATTAATGTCTATGTTATAATCATGTTCTAATTCTAATTTAAATTTGTAATCATTATTTGGTTTGAAACGTTCAGTATCCACAGAATTCCAGTTTATTTTAATCTTATTTTCTAATCCTTTAATATTAGTTTTTAAAATCTCATCTTTAAGTGCTTGGCTAACTACTAAAAGGTGGTCTGCATTTTTTAAGACTTTTTTTATTATAGGGCGGATATAAAATTGTTTAGCGTATAATTCAAACATATCTGATCCATGAGCAGTTACATAAGTGGTAATTCCATGTTTTTTACCAACTTGGGTAGCTGCAAAACCTGCAGGAAAAAGATAATGCCCATGGATAATATCAATTTCTTTTTCATTAGTTAGTTTATCTAAAGCTTTACGTGCATTAATACTAAATAATAATCCTCGAAGCCCTGGAATATTAATCCCTTTTGTTCCAATAACATGTATTCCATCAATATCTTTAATATTCTTATGAGGGTAAGTAATTACATATACTTCATGGCCTTGTTTAATTAATTCTTTAGATAATGTATGAATATGCACTCCAACGCCACCAATATGAGGAGGGAATTGACCAACCATAACTATTTTCATTTTTAAAATCCTCTCAATTTAAATTTATTTAATTAATTTAAAATCGTGATTGTTATTTAAGATGTTTCCATTCATATCTATTAACATAACATCTAATTTTAAATCAAATTTATCTAAACATTTATCTTTAATTGCATTAGCAATACTATTTAAAACAATTATATCTAATTTTTCTTCTTTCAATATATCTAAAATTTCTTCAGTTGTTTTAGCTTCAAAAATTCTCTTAATAATTTCTGTTTTAGCTCCTGCTAAAGCACTATGTGCTGCAAATATTTCGCACCTACAATCTGCTACAGAATGTTTTGTATTAAAAATACCTCCTGCTACTTTAACAAGCTTTCCAATATGTCCAAATAAAGTAAAAGAATTTATACCTCTCTTTTTAGCTTCTTCAAACATGAAACCTATAAAATTGCCGGTTTGAATAATATCTTCTTTTTCAACAGTTAAATATTTCAAAGCTAATTTTTCACCAATATTTCCTGGAACAAAAACTAAATTTTCCCGTTCTTCTGCAATTGCTACATCTATTTGAGTCACAATAGAATTTTTATAAGCATTATTATCCATAGATCTAGCTATTCCTGTAGTTCCAAGAATGCTTATTCCATTAATTATTCCAAGACGAGGATTCATTGTTCTTTTAGCAATATTTTTACCTTCAGGAATATTTATTTCAATAATTGCCATTTTGTTTTTTGGTAAAATTTTCTCTAAATTTTTTTTAATCATTTGGCGAGGAACAGGATTAATTGCAAATTCTCCTGGGGGAATTTGAAGTCCGGGCTTGGTTATAATACCTATGCCTTCTCCACCTACAATTTTAATATTGTCATGTGAATCATTTTTATCTTTTAATTCAACTGTTGCTATTATGTCTAAACCTACAGTAACATCTGGGTCATTATAAGGATATTTAATACAAATACTTCTAGCTTTATTTGAAGAAATTTTTTCATTAGACTTAATAATAATATTAAGTTTTTCAGTTGGTGTTACAATATTCACATTTTCAATCTTTTTATTTTCATTTAAAAGTTTTTTTAAACTAGCTAACGCTGCAGCTGTAGCTAAACTTCCAGTTGTAACACTAATTTCTGGTTTTAATCCATTTTTTTTCATAATAAAAACATCTAAAAAATATTATTTAAATTATATTATTATCAATTTGTTAAAAATAGTTTATTATTTATTTTTTAAAAACATTATAAAAAAATTAATCTGGAATCATTTGGCAATGTTCAATATTTGCTAGGTATTATAAAATTGATTATTTAATTGATGTAATTAATTAAAATTCTAAATTGAGTTTTTTTAAGTAAAGTATGGAAAACTCCCCTTTGAAAGAAAAAAATAAATTAATTATTTTTTTTTATTCAATTTCTATATTGCAAATATAATAATAATCTTTTAGAACATCTTTAAGATCATTATTGTAATTAATATAATATTTGCGATTTTCTTTTTTAATGCTCAAACATAAACATAGTAAACCAATTCCAGTATCAATTTGATTGTATTTATCCATTCCCATTCTTTTATCAATAAAACTAGGATTTTTGCAATAAAAATCTATTGAATTTTCATTGTTAAAATATATGTACCATGGTTGGCTGTTACGTGCTGATGGAGCATATTGTAATCCTTCAACTACTCTTTTAATAGGGTCGGTCATTTTAATATTAGAAAAATAAGCTATTTCATGAATCGGTTTTCTATTAAATTCGGTGCGATGTTTTCTATAAATATTCTCTTTGGTTCTTCCAAATGCAAGAACTATTTTAAAGTTTAGTTCGCTTAATTCGTTAAGTTTATCTTTTGCTTTAGGTATTCCTTCCCAACATGCACCAATATTATTTTGTGAAAGATATAAATCTAATTGTTCAAGGATGAAACCTATATTATTTAATCCTAAACGTGAGTCTTCGGAGAATGCTGCAATGTAATAAGTTGCAGGTTTCATGTATCTACTGTTTAAATAGTCTTTAGTGATTATTTTAAACTCAACTTTTGAGTCATTTAATCGTTCCGCATTGTCAAGAAATTCTTTAACTTTTTCAAGATCAATATTTTTATTTTTTAAATTATATTTTCTCACAGATTTTCTATGGAATATATTATCATATAAATTTGATTTTAACATAAATTATCGTTTCCTTTGACAAATTTTTTTATATTTACTATTAATTATGAGGAAGTATATAAACTAATTTCAAAAATTTCCAAAGATTTATATATGATGATGACAAACACTTTATTGTTGTATATATTTAAGCGGTGTTAGTCCAGCCTGGTTAAGACTCTAGCCTGCCACGTTAGAGACCCGGGTTCAAATCCCGGACGCCGCATTGCAGCCGTGGTATAGTCTGGTTATTACTTGGGCCTTCCAAGCCTACAACCCGGGTTCGAATCCCGGCGGCTGCATTAAACTATTTTTTAAAATTATCTTTTCTAATTAATTATCTTATAATTTGTTTTTTATCTAACTTTTTAACATTTTAAAAGAGTAATTTAAAAAATTAATAAGAAAAATGTCTTATTTTTTAAAAAAACAATAATTATTTATATATATTAAAGCCTAATTATTATTAATATAAATTATTAAAAGATTTAAAATTAATATTGATTAAAATTTTTAAAAAATTAAGGTTGTGATTTAATGGCTGGAATTGTCGGTTATGGAGCATATGTGCCTTCATACAGAATCAAAGTAGAAGAAATTGCAAAAGTCTGGGGAGATGACCCAGAATCCATATCAAATGGGTTAGTTGTAAATGAAAAATCAGTTCCTGCATCTGATGAAGATACTGCAACTATTGCAGTTACTGCTGCAAGAAATGCATTAAAAAGAGCAGAAATTGACCCTCAAAAGTTAGGAGCTGTTTATGTAGGATCTGAATCCCATCCATATGCAGTAAAACCAACAGCTACTATAGTAGCAGAAGCAATAGGGGCAACACCTGAATTAACTGCTGCAGATTTAGAATTTGCATGTAAAGCAGGAACAGCAGGAATACAAGCAGTAATGGGGGAAGTAGACTCTGGAATGATTGATTATGGTTTAGCAATAGGAGCAGATACTTCTCAAGGGGCACCTGGAGATGCATTAGAATACACTGCTTCAGCAGGTGGAGCAGGATATATTATTGGTAAAAAAAATACAATTGCAGATTTTGAAACAACATATAGTTTTACTACAGATACACCTGATTTTTATAGAAGAGAAGGTCAACCCTACCCATCACATGGTGGAAGATTCACTGGAGATCCAGCTTATTATAAGCATGTTTTTGGTGCAGCTAAAGGTTTATTCGAAAAAACAGAATCCAAACCTGAGGATTATGATTATGCATTATTCCATCAACCAAATGGAAAATTTTATATTAGAGCTGCAAGAAAATTAGGTTTTACTCCAGAACAATATAAATATGGGTTATTAACTCCAAATATAGGAAATACTTACTCTGGAGCTGTACCATTAGCATTATCTAATGTATTAGATAAAGCAGAACCTGGAGACAAAATCTTTATAATATCTTATGGTTCTGGTGCTGGTAGTGATGGTTTTGTATTAAATGTTAATGACAGAATAAAAGAAGTTCAAGATTTAGCTCCTAAAACTCAAGATTACATAGATGATAAAAATTATGTTGACTATGCAGTTTATGCTAAGTATAAAGGAAAAATTCGGATGGCGTAAAGGAGAAAAAAATTTAGGTGATTATTTATGAGAGATGTTGCAATTATTGGAGTAGCCCAAACAAAATTTGGAGAATTATGGGATACTTCTTTTAGACAATTAATAGCAGATGCAGGATTAGGTGCTATTAAAGATTCTGGTATTTCTGGAGAAGATATTGGTGCAATGTATGTAGGTAATATGTCTTCAGGACTATTTGTAAATCAAGAACATATAGCTTCATTAATTTCTGATCACATGGGTTTAAATCCAGTGCCATGTACTCGTGTAGAAGCTGCATGTGCATCAGGAAGTCTAGCTTTAAGACAAGGAATTATTACAGTTGCTTCTGGATATCATGATATTGTTATAGCTGCAGGTGTAGAAAAAATGACTGATGTTGTAGATGCAACACCAGCAATTGCTACTGCATCAGATCAAGAATGGGAAGCTCAACAAGGTGCTACTTTCCCTTCATTATATGCAATGATAGCTAGAAGACACATGTATGAATATGGTACTACACGTGAACAATTAGCAGAAGTAAGTGTTATAAATCATCATAATGCACAATACAATCCAAATGCACAATTTCCATTTGAAATAAGTGTAGATAAAGTATTAAATTCTTCTAAAGTAGCAGATCCATTAACTTTAATGGATTGTTCCCCAGTTTCTGATGGTGCTGCAGCAGTTGTATTATGTCCTGCAGAAGATGCACGTAAATATACAGATACTCCAATTTATGTAAAAGCATCTGCACAAGCTTCAAGTACTATTGCATTGCATGATAGAAAAGACATGACAACATTAGATGCTACTAAAATTGCATCTAAGAAAGCATATGATATGGCAGGCGTAACAGTTAAAGATATTGATGTTACAGAAGTTCATGATTGTTTCTCAATTAATGGATTACTTGCAGTAGAAGATCTTGGATTTACTGAAAAAGGAAATGGTGGAAAAGTCATTGAAGATGGTCAAACAAGATTAGATGGTGATTTCCCAATAAATCCTTCTGGAGGACTAAAAGCTAGAGGACACCCTCTTGGAGCAACAGGTATTGCTCAAGCATGTGAAATTGTTTGGCAATTAAGAGGGGATGCAGGTAAACGTCAAGTTGATGGTGCTGAAATAGGTATGACACATAATGTTGGTGGTACTGGAGGTACTGGTACTGTCCATATTTTCGGTCGAGAATAAAATTAATTCTTTCAATACCTTTTTTTTTATTTTTTTATTTAATATCTTTTTTTTATACAACTTTTAATTTTTTCAGGTTTTATTAATACTTTTAAAATTTATAAATTATTGAATAATTATGATTAATAAATTTTATTTTTGTTAATCATTTTTGATTATTTAATAAATTAATTATCTAAATGCTATTTGTTCTATTTTTTTAGATTAGTTTAAAAATAAAACTGTTTAGCTCATAAAAGGTGCAGTGGATTTAATAATTCATTTAAAATTCATATTATTCACTTGTAAATCTTTAAATGAATTTATTTGGTTTTAAATTTCTGCTTTGAATAAATTATTTTTACAATTTTTTTATTTTAGAAAATTTTTTAATATTATTAATATATTAGAGTAATATTTCATACATACTTCATTATTTCCTTAATTATTTTTGATTATAATTTAATTTAAGGTTTATTTAACTATTCTAAGCATGTAATGTTTTTAAGATTTAAAACAAAAAAGGAAAAACTTTATTTACTTAAAAGATTAATCTTAGTTACATGTTAATATTAGAAGCTACGATTTCAGATTTAAGATCAATACTAGAATTACAGTATTTAGCTTATCAAGAAGAAGCTGAAATTTTAGATAATTATAAACTTCCTCAATTACAGGAAACAGAAGAAGAAATTGAGGAATTCTTTTTTAATGGAATCATTTTGAAAGCTATTGATGATTTGGGTCATATTATAGGATCTGTTAGAGCATCAGTAGATGGAGATACAGTTCTAATAGATCGTTTAGTAGTTGATCCTAATTTAAGAGGAAATGGAATAGGTACTAAATTACTTGAAGCAGTTGAAAATTTAATGCCTGATAAAAGATATGAATTTTTTGTATCAGATATTATATCTGGAAATATTGATTTTTATAAAAAAAGAGGATATAAAGAATTTAAAGCAGAATTTATAAAACCTGATATAAGAGGCATATATTTTGAAAAAGTTCCAAGTAAATAATATTAAATTTATTAAACATAGATTTGTACTTTAATAATTTTTTTCTTATTAACTTAGGTTATGAAAAATTAAACTATTTTTTTAATAATAAATTATCAACAAAATCCATGTCAATATTTTCTTCAACAATTTTTGCTAGTTTTTCAATACTTGAATCTTTAGTTGTTTCATAAGGATCTTCACCATTGAATGTGTTGATTCCTTTTTTTTCTCGAATATAATTTAAAAATTCTCTTCTAAAGTTATAATTATGGAATATTCCATGGAAATAGGTTCCAATAACATTTCCTTCGACTGCTCCATCAAAATCACTATTTTCATTGTTTCCAATACCTTTTTTTATTTTGAATAAAGGGATTGATCCATTTAAAATTGTTGTTCCTTCATGTAATTCATAACCCTTAATTAGTTCTCCAGATATGTTATCAAATATTTTTACTATATTATTATCTTTTAATTGTCCATAGTTATGGATTATATCATTTGCAAGAATAGCTTCGCTTTGTTTTACAACTTTTTCGTCTCTTTCAAATTTACTTTCAATATTTAAAAGACCTAAACCTTCAATTGTTCCAATACTTGACTCTTTTTTTGATTCATCATAAATTTTTTCGCCTAAGATTTGATATCCTCCACAGATACCAACAATAGGAATTTTTTTACTAAGTTCAATAATTTCTTTTGCTTTACCACTTTCTTTTAAAGCAATAGCATCAAGAATAGTGTTTCTTGTTCCAGGAATGATGATTGCATCCACATCACCGATTTCTTCATCTAATTCAATTAATTTTAAACCAACATCATCTTCGTATTCAAATGGGTCGATATCTGTAAAATTAGCTATTTTAGGGAGTTTAATTACTCCAATGGTTATAGGTTTTCCTGACTTGAATTTATGTTCATATAAACTAGCAGAGTCTTCTTCAGGTAATTTTAAACTGTGATCATAAGGTAAAACTCCAAGTATAGGTGCTTTAATTATTTTTTCTATTTTATCTATTCCTGGTTGTAATATATCTAGATTTCCACTAAATTTGTTTATTATAACGGCTTTTAGTCGTGATTTGTCATATTCGTCTAAAAGTTGGAAGGTTCCTGCTATAGATGCAAATACTCCTCCTCGATCAATATCTGCTACAAGTATTACATTAGCATCAGCAAGGTGAGCAATTTCCATATTTGCAATGTCTTGTTCTCGCATATTTATTTCTGCTGGGGAACCAGCACCTTCAATAATTATAATATCATATTTGTCTTTTAAAATGTTTAAAGATTCGTTGATTGCGTTTAATGCATATTTCCTACAGTTGTGTTGGTAATCGTAGAAATTCATATCTCCTATGGCTTTTCCATGAATTATTACTTGTGAAGTAAATTCTCCTTTTGGTTTTAAAAGAATAGGGTTCATATGGACACTTGGTTCTATTTTAGCTGCATCTGCTTGAAGAACTTGGGCTATTGCAATTTCTTTATTTTCAAATGTAGTGAATGAATTTAAAGACATATTTTGTGATTTAAATGGTGCTACTTTATAACCTCTATTTGAGTATATTCTGCAGAGAGCAGCAACCATTATACTTTTTCCTGCATTTGATGAAGTTCCTTGAATCATAAGACATTTTGTCATAATATCTAATCCTTTAGTTATTTAGTCAAGTTTTTCTTTTTTATAGTTATTAAAGTTAATTTTTAATTTAATTAAGTTTATTGGATTTTTTTTTTAATTGAATATATTTGGAACAAAATTTATAAGATATAAAAAAGTTATATAATTAATGATAAAACTTTTATGATAATATTATTTACATTTTTTTAATAATATCAAAAAAAAATTAAAGTAACAAAAATTAATTAAAAGCAATACTTTTATATATGTATAAAATTTAATTATTAAATGAAAACTTTAAGTAACAAAAATTTATTAAAATTAATAGAATAAAAAATAAAGAATACTCGAAAAAACAGAGGTTTATTATGAAATTTGAAGAAGAATCAACAATTGAAATTGTTGATGAAAAAGTAGAAGAAGAAAAAGAACAAATAAAAGAAGAAAAAAAGTTTGTTCCTTCTACAACTAAACCTATGCTTGATTATGAGAATATAGGTAATACTGGAGATATTGAAGTTCCACCTCTTTTAATTGACCAAGTTATAGGTCATGAAGAATCAGTAGAAACTATTAAAAAAGCAGCAAAACAAAGAAGAAATGTACTTTTAATAGGAGATCCAGGTGTTGGAAAATCCATGTTAGCTAAAGGAATGTCTGAACTTTTACCTCCTGAAGTATTACAAGATATACTTGTATATCCAAATGCAGAAGATCCAAATAACCCAATCATTAGACCTGTACCTGCAGGTGAAGGGAAAAAAATAGTAAAAGTCAACAAATCTAATGCTAAAGTTTATGAAGAAAAGAAAATGATGTTAGCAATGTTTGCTGTAGCTGCGGTATTTGCTCTAGGATTATACTATCAAAAAATATTTGAAGCAATCATAGCAGTATTATTAATCATATTTATAGCAATGCAAATCAAACCAAAAAACAATACTTTATCTCCAAAATTATTAGTAAACAATGGAGATAGAAGATTCGCACCATTTATGGATGGAACAGGATCACATGCTGGAGCATTACTTGGAGATGTTAGACACGATCCTTATCAATCTGGAGGTCTCGGAACACCAGCACATGAAAGAGTAGAAGCAGGTATGATTCATAAAGCTAATAAAGGTGTTTTATACATTGACGAAATAGGTACAATGTCAATGAAAACTCAACAAGAATTATTATCCGCAATGCAAGAAAAAAAATATTCCATCACTGGGCAAAGCGAGAATAGTAGTGGAGCAATGGTACGTTCACAAGCAGTACCATGTGATTTTGTTCTTGTAGCTTCAGGTAACATTAAAGTTTTAGAAGGTATGCACATAGCAATGCGTTCAAGAATTAGAGGTTACGGTTATGAAGTATTTATGAAAGATTCTATGGATGATACATTAGAAAATCGTAAAAAACTCGTACAATTCGTTGCACAAGAAGTTAAAAACGATGGAAGAATACCTCAATTCAATACAGATGCTCTAGATGAAATTATATTAGAAGCAAAACGTAGATCAGGTAAAAAAGATTCTTTAACTCTAAAACTCAGAGATTTAGGTGGACTTGTCAGAGCAGCAGGAGATGTAGCTATAGAAGAAGGTGCAAACTTTGTAACTGCAGAACATGTAATTACTGCAAAAAAATACTCAAGAACACTTGAACAACAAATGGCAGACATGTCAATTGTAATGAGAAAAGAATACAGTGTTTTCAATCCAAAAGGTGGAAAAGTAGGTATGGTTAATGGGTTAGCAATCATAGGTGATAGATCTGGAATCGTATCCCCAATTGCAGCTGAAGCCGCACCTGCACAAAGTAAAAATGAGGGAAAAATTATAGCTACAGGTAAACTTGGAGAAATAGCACAAGAATCCGTACAAAATGTAAGTGCATTAGTTAAAAAATATACAGACAAAGATATATCTGATTATGATATACATGTTCAATTCATACAAACTTACGATGGTGTAGAAGGAGATAGTGCTAGTGTATCCATTGCAGCAGCAGTAATAAGTGCAATTGAAGATATTCCATTAGACCAATCTGTAGCATTAACTGGTTCATTAAATGTTCGTGGAGATGTAATGCCTATAGGTGGAGCAACTGGAAAAATTGAAGCAGCTGCAGAATCAGGAATTAAAACAGTTTTAATACCTAGAAGTAACTTAAAAGATGTTATGATTGAATCTAAATATGAAGAAATGATAAAAATTATTCCAGTAGACACTCTTAGTGATGTATTAGAAAATATATTAATAAGTGGTAGTGAAAAGGATAATTTAATTAATCATATTAAAAAACTTGGCAATCATGTAGCAGAAAAAATCCCTGATAGCAAGATTAAAACTCCACATGCACATTAAAAACAATTTATTTAACTATAATTTTTTTTTATTATAGTTCTCTATTTTTTTATTTTTTTAAAATATTTTACTTACTTCAATAACCTTTAATTTTTAATTATAATACTTAATTAAAAACTTATATTAAATAAGAAAATTAAAATATATTATTAATATAAATTTTTAAAAATTATTATTTTTTATATGGTGATAACTTGATAATAGGCGGTTCCGCATCACAAAGCTTAGCAGCTAAAGTAGCTAAAGAATTAGATGACACTTTATGTCCATTAGAAACAAAAAAATTTCCTGATGGTGAAAGATATGTCAGAGTTAAAGAAGAAGTTGAAGGTGAAGATATAACTATTGTTCAATCTACAGGATTTCCTCAAGATGAACATTTAGTTGAATTATTATTTTTAATCAAAAACTTAAAAAGTTTAAATGCAAATAAAATTAGAGTGGTAGTTCCATATTTAGGTTATGGGAGACAAGAATTAAGATTTAAATCTGGAGAAGCAATATCTGCACAAATAGTTGCAGAATTAATTGAAACTGCTGGTGCAGATGAATTTATAAGCATTAATCTTCATGAAGATTGTGTAAGAGATTTCTTTAACATTCCAACAATGAATTTATCTGCTATGCCTCCAATTGCAGAATATATAAATAACTTAACCGAAGATCCAATAATAATAGCTCCAGATAAAGGAGCATTAGGATTTGCTGAAGAGATAGCTGAAATTCTAGATTGTAATTGTACTTATATGAGTAAAGTAAGATTAGGTCCAGATAAAGTTGAAACTTGTATTGTGGATATAGATTCTACTGAAGCTGAATCTAAAGTAGGTATTAATAATGTTAAAGGTAAAGAAGCAGTTATTATTGATGATATTATTGCAACAGGTGGAACTATCGTAAATGCTATTAATATTTTGAAAGAATATGGTGCAAAATCTGTAAATGTATGTTGTGTTCACCCAACTTTAGTAAACGATGCTGTAATAAAAATATATGCTGCTGGAGCGGAAAATCTTGCAGGAACTGATACTCTTAAATCAGATGTAAGTTGCATAACAGTTGCCAAAGTTATCGCAGATGCAATAAATAAAATTGAAAAGATAAATACTCATTAAAAGATATTATAGGATTTTTTAAAATGCATGAATTATCAATGGCACAAGGAATATTTACTACAGTAATAGATACTGCGGAAGCTAATGAAGCAACTGAAGTTACAAAAGTTGTTATTGAAGTTGGAAGATTAGCAATGGTTAATCCAGAACAATTGAAATTTTTACTTGATGTTATAAAAGAAGATAGTATAGCTGCAGATGCAGAATTTCAAATAAATGAAATTCCCGTTGAAATAGAATGTAAAGATTGTGGATATAAAGGGGAAGTATCACTTAAAGGTTTAGATCACTACGCTCCAATTATAAGATGTCCAAAATGTGATACTCCAAGAATAACAATTTTAAATGGTAAAGATATTATAGTAAAAAATGTTATAATTGAAATACCAGATGAAGATAATAATAATTAAAAAAAATTAATGGAGAATTAAAGAATGCATAAAATAGCAAGTGTTGAAGTAGAGCAAAATATAATGAAAGCTAATGAAGCTTTAGCTGAAAAAAACCTAAAATTATTAGAAGATAACAATATTTATTGTGTTGATTTTGTAGGAGCTATTGGTTCAGGGAAAACATCACTTATTGAAGATATCATAGAAAATGTTGATGAAAGAATTGGAGTTATTGCTGGAGATGTAATAAGTAAATTTGATGCAGAACGAATTAAATCTCATAATGCTCCAGTTGTAGGGTTAAACACTGGTAAAGAATGTCATTTAGATGCACATTTAGTTGAACACTCATTAGAAGACATGCCTCTTGAAGATATTGATTGGTTAATTATTGAAAACGTAGGGAACTTAATATGTCCTGTAGACTTTGCATTAGGTTCTCATATGAGAGTTGTTGTGGTAAGTGTAACTGAAGGAGATGACACTGTTGAAAAACATCCACTTATATTTCAAACTTCAGACCTAATAATTATTAATAAAGTAGATATTGCAGATGCTGTTGGAGCAGATACTGACAAAATGGTAGCTGATGCAAAACGACTTAATCCGGATGTAAAAGTTATAACTTCAAGTTTAAAAGAAGGAAAAGGATTAAATGAAATTATTGAAGTTATTAAAGAACATAAACCTGATAATTTATAAGATATAAATTAATTTTTAAAAAAATAATTTGGTGGTTTTATTGAAAATTTGGATTGATATATCAAATGCTCCTCATGTGCGTTTCTTTAAAGATGTAATTAAACATCTCCAAGATGAAGGAGAAGATGTAATAATTACAACTCGTCAGTTTGGAGATATTCATAAACTTATGGATATGTATGGTATTGATTATATTAGTGTTGGAAAACATGGTGTAAGTTTAGAAGATAAACTTAGAGAAAGTACAACACGTGTAACTGATTTATTTGATATCATTGTTAATGAAAAAGTAGATGTTGCTGTTTCTAAACACAGTATTGAACTTCCAAGAATAAGTTTTGGGCTTGGAATACCTAGTTTATATATTTTAGATAATGAGCATGCTGTTGCTGCTAATAAATTAACTCTTCCATTATGTGATAGAATAATAGCTCCAAAGATAATTGATATTTGGAAATTAATGGAATATGGTGCAGATCCAAATAAAATATTGCCTTATAATGGAACTTCTGAATTAATGCATTTTAAAAGTTTTGAATATAATGAAAATATTTTTGAAGATTTAGATTTAAATTTAAAAAAGAGTAAAACCATTTTTATGCGTCCAGAACCTTCTCTTGCTAGTTATTTGGATGCTGATTGCAGAAAATCTGTATTGTCTCCTGTAGTTGAAGTATTAAAAGAATATGCAAATATTTTAGTCCTTCCACGATTTAAAGAGCAATCTGAAATATTTGAAGGAATTGAAAATGTTACAATTCTAGAACCTCCTGTTGATACATCTAGTATTATTAAAAAAGCTGATTTAGTAATAGGTGCTGGAGGTACAATGAATCGTGAAGCAGCAATCCTTCAAACTCCTGTAATATCATGTTACCCTGGAACTTGTTTGTCTGTAGATAAATTTTATATAAATCAAGGGTTAATGTATCGTTCTAATAACCTTGATGATATTATCAATAAGGCATTAAGTTTTATTGTAAGTCCTAATGAACATATTAATGTTAATCATGACGATTTATTTAAATTAGTTTTAGATAATATTTATGATTTAGGAAAAAACGGAAAGCAATAATAATATTTTAAATAATTATTATTTTACATAAATTTTAAGTAGTAATAAAATAAATGTTATTATAATGGGGCTGGTAGCTCAGATGGTAGATCGTCGCCTCGGCATGGCGAAGGCCCCGGGTTCAAATCCCGGTCAGTCCATTTCATTTATAGAGGTTAATTATATTATTAACTAAAGATTAAAGTATTTATAACTTTAATTTTTAAAATTCAAATAAATAATCTTTATAAAAAAATATATAAAAAAATTAAATGAATATTAGATTAAGTGTGATAAAAAATGCCTTTTATAGCTCAAAATCATTTCCAATTTATTGTAGAAATAGCAGCAATAATATTCGCAAGTATGGTATTTATAATAAACTTAGTTCCATTATCACTAAGTATTGTAACATTCTTGTCATTATTCTTGTCAATAGTATTTACTTTACTGTTTGCAGCAGATATTGGTTTATTGTTTCTATCGTTTGGTCAACATGAGTTTACACATACATTTGGACCAATAGCTTTATTAGCTATTATAACTGCTCTTGCATCACTTAAAGTAATGGAACGCTCTGGAGTAAATGTACATGGTCTTAAAAGACTTGTTTATTTATTACTTGTATTAATAACAATTTTTGGAGGATTAATGCACAGATCTTTCTTACTTTTATGGATTCTTGGTTTATTTATTGGATATTTCCTTATTTCAAAATCATTCCAAGAAAAATCATTTTTAACTATTAAGAGAGTTTTAATATTTTTAGGGCTTGGTGTAGCAGCCTTTGGTTTACTAGAATTAATGGCTAAAGTTTCTGGAATGCAAGTTTTCAGCCCTATGCTGCGTATTAACCGTATTGAACAAAACAGTTTATCTAGTATTCAAATGGTAATACATAATACTAAACTTATTGGACATGTACAAAACTCCTCATATTGGGGAACACAAGGTTTGGGATTTGCTGATGGTTATATAAGTTTACCAATGCAATTCATTTTATTGTTCGGATTACCATTCCCAATGTTTTTCGGAGTATTAGTATCCAAAAAAGATATAATTGATTATATGCTTCCAGGAACGTTTGGTTATGCTTATGACTTTGGATACTTAGTACTGATTGCATTATTAGCCTTTGTTGTGATAACGCTTATAGTTGGTTTAGCAATCCTTAAAAAATACAGACAAAAGCGTGAGAGAAATAATAAAAAATATTTAGGTAAAGAAGTGCTTTTAATTGGTTCATTAACCGCTTTCATTACACAAGCTTTAATAGGATGTTTTATATTTAACAGAACTATTAATGGTACTGCTTTGTTAACGTTTATTTTCTTAGGCTCTCTTGTATGGGGACATGTTGTAACTCTTAAGAGGAGTTAATACATAATCCCTCAATTTTTTTTTTCATTGATTAATGCAAATCAATAAAAAAATAATTAAAATACTTTTTTTACAAAAATTTTTAACTTTCTAAGATTTAATTACTTTTTTTAACAAATTATTTATTATTCAAATATATACTATAATATAAATTGCTAAAAATTAAGAGGTAAAAAAATCATGAAGAAAGCATTATTACTAATTGGATGTCCTGAAGCACCTGCACAAACACCAATGACTATTTATACTGCATATAAATTACGTCAAATAGGTTATGATGTAACAATATCAAGTAACCCTGCAGCATCAAAACTTATTAAAGTATCTGATCCAGAAAAAAATTATATTCAAAAAATGGTGAATATAGATTCTTTCATAGATAACTTAGAAGAAAATGACTTCGATTTACTTGTAGGAATTATTCATAAAGATGCAGCAGTATCATTTTTTGTAACATATTATCATCTTTTAAACACTAAATCAATGGCAATAATATTCCAAAGAGACCAAGATTTAGTTGATGATTTTGTTGAACAAGTAAAAGAAAATACCGATGCAGAAATCATATCTGCAAAAGCTTATCATAATCCAACACCTGTCCGTGTTAAAGTAGATAAAGCTTTAAAACAATTAGAAGGAGAAGAATAAAAATGTCATTTTGTTTAGATACTTATCTCCAACAATCTGAAGATTATGAAATTCTTTTAGCACAATCAACTTTCAAAAAAGCAAGAGAAATTATAAAAAAAAGAGCTAAAGAAGTTATTCATGTTAAACCTGGAGAAAAAATATTAGGTGTACGTATTATAGGAGTTCCTCCAGTGCCAATAGGAATTAATAAAGACAAAGGAACTATAATTCTCACTTACACTAAACCTTGTAATGGAACAGCTGCAATAGAATTACCAGTTTCAGAAGAAGATATTAAACAGATTAAAGCATTAAACATAGATTAATAATCGAAAAAAAAACTTTTTTTTATTTTTTTATTTTTGAGGTATTTGATGATAACAACAGTTGTGGGAAGTTTTCCTTTAGAAATAAAAGATCCTAAATCTAAAAAAGACAAATTTTTAAAAATATTTGGATCTTTTGACCCTTATAAAAATTTAATTGAAGAAATTGTTGAATTACAATTTAACTTAGGAATTGATATAGTTACTGAAGGGCAAGTTAGAGGAGATATGATTGAAATATTTGTTAAACATATTCCAGGATTTACTTTTGAACATAATTCATCTATAATAAATGGAAAAATTTTACCCCCTAATCATGATATAACTGTAAATGATGTTAAAATTGCCCAACACAAGCTAAATGATTTAATCAAAAAATCTAATCTTAATGATACTGAACTAAATAATAAAGGAGTAAAGGGAATAATAACTGGACCTTCAACAATCATACATAGTTCTAGATTAGAATCTTTTTATAAAGATAAAAATCATGCTATAATTGATTATGCATATGCAATTAAAAAAGAAATACTTACTTTAGAAAGAGAAGGATGTAAATACATTCAAATTGATGAACCATTTTTATCTACAGGTATGGTAGACTTAAATGTTGCAAAAGAGGCGATAAGTATACTAACAGAAGATGTTCAAATTCCAGTGTCTATGCATGCTTGTGGAAATTTAAATCAGGTATTTAAAGAATTAACTAAATTTCCTGTGGACATTTTAGATTTTGAATTTGCAGGAAATTCAGATAATATACATTTATTAGAGAAAAATAAAAATCTGTTAAAGGGTAAAAAATTAGGATTTGGTTGTTTGGACTCTGCATCTAAAAAACTGGATGATGAGGAAAAAACTAGAAACCTCATAAAAAAAGCAATAGAATTAATTGGTGAAGAAAACCTATTATTGGATCCGGATTGTGGATTAAAAAAAGTTCCCATAGATATGGCGACTAAAAAATTAAAATTAATGATTAAATTAAATAAAGAATTATCAAAATAAATTATTGTAATGATTTTGAAATTAGTTTAATTCTTTTAGAAATTGGAGAATTAAAAATCAATAGAAAAATTTTTAATTTTTTTTTTATTTATAAAATATTATATAACTTAAAAAATCAATATATCAATATCTTAGTTTATTAATTAAATTATAAAATTAATAGTATAATAAACTTTTATATAAAATAATTTGAGGTTAAAAAATGGTAAGTGTAAACTTAGAAGCTAAAAAAACTGTAGATGTTATGATTGAAAAAGCTGATGAAATTAATATTTCAGTATCAAAACTTACAAATGGAGCAACTGTTCTTGATTGTGGAGTTAATGTAGATGGAAGCTTTAAAGCAGGAGAATTATACACAAAAGTATGTCTTGGAGGATTAGCTGACGTTGGAATAAGTATTCCTGGAGATTTGTCTGAAAAATTCGCTCTTCCTTCTGTTAAAATAAAAACTGATTTCCCTTCAATATCTACTTTAGGTTCTCAGAAAGCAGGATGGTCTGTAAGTGTTGGAGATTTCTTTGCATTAGGTTCAGGACCAGCAAGAGCATTAGCATTAAAACCTGGAGAAACTTACGAAGCAATAGATTACAAAGATGATGCAGATATAGCTATACTTGCTTTAGAATCAGATGTATTACCTGGTGAAGATGTAGCTGAAGAAATTGCTAAACAATCTGGTGTTGAAGTTGAAAATGTATTCTTACTTGTAGCTCCTACCTCTAGTCTTGTGGGATCTATTCAAATTGCTGGAAGAGTTGTAGAAAATGGTACTTACAAAATGATGGAATTTATCAATTTTGATGTTAAAAAAATTAAACATGCTGCTGGAATTGCACCAATAGCTCCTGTAGATCCTGATGGTCTTAAGGCAATGGGAAAAACTAATGATGCAGTTTTATTTGGTGGAAGAACATATTACTATGTTGAATCTGAAGAAGGAGACGATATTGCATCTGTAGCAGCACAAATACCATCATCTGCAGCAGATGGATATGGAAAACCATTCTTTGATGTATTCAAAGATGCAGGATTTGATTTCTATAAAATAGATAAGGGAATGTTTGCACCAGCTGAAGTAGTAATGAACGATTTAACAACAGGTAAATTATATAAAGAAGGATATGTAAACGTAGATTTACTTAAAAAATCTTTTGGATTATAAATTCATTAAAAAGTTGCAACTTAATTTTAAGGAGGTAAAAAGCATGAAAGTTACTGCAATAATTGCTAGTCCTAGAAATGGTGGAAATGGGGATATTTTAGTAGATGAAGCTATTAAAGGGGCTGAAGAAAACGGTGCAGAAGTCACTAAGTATTACATTGATGAACTTAATGTAGAACCTTGTCATGCATGTGGACATTGTGGAGATGGAATTGATTGTAAAGTTCAAGATGATGGAGCAAAAATTATTGAAGAATTATTAGATACTGATGCTCTAATTTTCACTACACCAATTTATTATGGACAAATGTCTGCTCAAGGAAAAGCAATAACTGATAGATTTTACAGTGTAAGTCGAAATCCACAAAAAGAATTTAATGGTAAGGCATTTTTGATTTTTACACATGGTGCTCCGGATGGAGTTTATGATACATACATTGAGTTAACTAAAGCAGCACCTTTTGGACATACTGGATGGGATGTTGTTAAAACTTTGGATGTTGGTGGAATTCAAGAAGCAGGTGAAGTTAATAACTTTGATGGAAAACTTAAAGAGGCTTATGAAATTGGAAAATCTTTATAGATTTACTATTTTTTAGAAAGGATATTCTTTTTAATCCTTTCAAAACTTTTTTTTAAATTTTACATTCTTTTATTAGAAATCTTTTTTTAATAAATTACTAATACATATTTTTAACAATATATATTTAATCAAATTTTATTTTTAATAAATGATATATGTATGGGAATACTATATTTTTATTATATCATTATAGTTATCAAAATAATAACATAATGCTCATAGTAAATTAAATGAATTTGATTAATACTTAAAAATATTAGGCAAATATTTAATTTAATTAAAGTTGGTGACAAGTATGAATATAGTTTCAATAATTGCAAGTCCAAGAAAAAATGGGAACACCGAAAAATTAGTAAATGAAATAAACCGGGGTATTCGAGAAAATCATTCAGAAATTACAGAATACTTCTTAAATGATTTAAATTTACAAGCATGTCAAGGATGCAGACGATGTGAAAAAGGATTAGAATGTAAAATCGAGGATGATACTGTAGAAATATTACAAACACTTCAAAAAGCAGATTTAGTAATTTTTGGAAGTCCCATATATTTCAGTCAACTTTCAGCACAAGCAAAATTATTAATTGATCGGTTTTATAGTGTATTTATTAATCCAGATAAAGAATTTAATGCAAAATTAATATTAATATTAACTCATGGTTTTCCACAAGGTACTTATGATGATTATTTAAATTATGCTGGAGAACGAACATTTGAACTTGCAGGATTTAATGTTATTGATAAAATGGTAGTTGGAGGTCTTCATAACTCTGGGGATATAAAAGAACATGAGGAAAAATTAAAAGAAGCTTATGAAATAGGTAAAAAATTATAATATGGATTATTATGAAATTTATAAAAAAAACAATAGAAATTAATACTAATTCTAGTTTACAAATCCTAGATATTACAAATGAAATTCAAAATATACTAAAATTAAATAAGGTAAATAATGGAATTATAAATATTTTCACTAAACACTCAACATCTGCTATTGTAATTAATGAAAACGAACATGGTTTATTAAATGATTTTGAGAATTTACTTAAAACTTTAATCCCCCAAGTACAAAGTTATGAACATAATCGTATAGATAACAATGCAGATGCACACTTACGTAGTTTTTTCTTATCTTCTTCAGAAACAGTACCTATCTATAATGGAAAACTAGATTTAGGCACATGGCAATCAATATTTTTTGTAGAATTAGATGGTCCAAGAAATAATAGGAAAATAAACTTATCCATTTTAGTTGAATAAATATTTTAGAAATTCTTAATTAATATAAAAAATACATTAGCATTAATGAAACTTATAAGGTTCTGATTGTAATGGTTGATATAAATACTGAAAAATTAACAAATAAAATACAAGAATATCGTGATGATGGAAAAAGTTGTTCACAATCTGTTTTAACAGCGATATGCACAGAATTAGATTGCCAATTAAATGAAAATCAATTACTAGGATTAGGTAAAGGTTTTTCTGGAGGAATTGGTGGAACATTTGATGAAGGAACCTGTGGAGCATTAACAGGTGCAATAATTGCTGTGGGGTTATTATTACCTGATGAACCTCAGAAAAATGTTGCAATAAGTAAACAATTACTAAAATTCTTCCAAGAAGAGTATGATACATTGCAATGTGGTAAATTAACAGATAATGGTAATGATAAAAGTATTTGCGATCCATGTTGTCAATTTGTTGGTGAAAAATTTTCAGAATTAGCAAAAGATTTATTATAAATATAAAATTTTACAATTTATACATTTTTTATTTTTTATAGGAAGGATTATGACTTTATCTAGTGATTTAAAGAAATACTTAATTTCTCAAGGTGCAACAGAAGTGGGATTTGCAAATCTTAAAAATATTGAAAATGTGCCTGAGGAAATGCCTAATGGAATATCAATTATTGTCACATTGTCTAAAAAAGGAGTTAGAGCAATCAATACTAATGATAAAAAAGCTTATTTTAATACATATAATGAAACAAATGAAAAATTAGATGATTTAGTTCTTAAAGGTGAAAAATTCCTTAAATCTAAGGGATTTAAAGCTTATGGCTTATCCAGGGACCGTGTGAAAGTTGATGAAAAAGATAAGTTAACATCAATTCCTCATAAAACGGTCGCTACATCTGCAGGTTTAGGGTGGATTGGTAAATGTGCACTTCTTGTAACAAATGATTATGGATCTGCAATCCGTTTAACTACAATATTAACTAATGCTCCGCTTGATTTTGGAAAACCCATGACATCTTCATTATGTGGGATGTGCTTGAAATGTAAAGATTCTTGTCCTGCAAATGCAGTTAGTGGAATGTTATGGAGAAAAGGGCTAAATCGTAATGATTTTTTTGATTATAAAGCATGTGCAAAAACTGTTGTTAATATGTCAAAATATAACTTTGATAGTTCGGAAATCAAGATTTGTGGTAAATGCATTTATGTTTGCCCCCATACTCAAAGATTTTTAAATGAATAAAAATGGTGTTATAAAAAATGAGTTTGACAACTGATTTAAAAAAAAGATTATTAATAAGTGGTGCAACTGAAGTTGGATTTGCAAGTCTTAAAGGTATAGAAGGTATGCCAGAGGGTATGCCAAATGCTATATCTATTATAATTAAGTTTCCTTCAGAAATAATTAAAACAATCGAAGATCACCCAACAAAAATTTACATTGATGTTCTATTAGATATCAATGATATTTTAGATGAAGTAGTGATGGTTGGAGAAAATTATCTGAAAAAAAGAGGATATAAAGCTTATGGTCAAACAAAACCTCGTACACTAGTTAAAGATGGGAAACGTACTCAAATGCCTTATAAAACTGTTGCAACTCGTGCAGGTTTAGGGTGGATTGGTAAATGTGCACTTCTTGTCACACCAAAATATGGTTCTGCTGTAAGATTAGCAAGTATTTACACAGATGCTCCACTTGATGTAGGTCAACCTGTTACCTCCTCCTTTTGTGGAGAATGTGAAGAATGTGTTAAATATTGTCCTGCTAACGCTTGTACTGGAGTAGATTGGAACGAAAATATTGACCGTGATTTAATATATAATCAAAAAAAATGTGGAGATGAAGCATTAGCTTTATCTATTGAATATACAAATGTAAATCATTATTACTGTGGAAAATGTATAATTGTATGTCCATTTACTAGAAAATATTTAGGATTACCACAATTATTATAAAATTAATTATTTTTAAAAATAAAGATAGAAAAAAGTTAAAAAATTAATTTCAACTTTTAAGTTATTCATTAAATTCTATTTCAAATCCAATAACTGGATAATCTAAATTGAAATTAGTAATAACTTTAGGAGATAATTCACCAAATACTCCATTAATTGTACTATTATTACTAGTTGCTGTAACACTAGCTACTCTACCCGGTATAAAACTTGGGTCTGCTGATTCATTTATTTTAATATCATATCCTAAGTTATTTAATACACTTAAAATCAATGATTTTGCTTCGGTAAAATTCGCAGTTGAGTGACAACTTAATGCTGCAAGTTTTTTTGATGGTTTAACTTTCAATGTTTTTGTTTCATCAATGTATAATATATCTCCAATTTCAAATATTTTTTGAGGTAAATCTTGATGTTTATTATCCTCTAAAAATTCCATTAAAGTGTTAATTAAACTTTTTCTTATCATTGTTCCATCAATAGTAATAGGTCGGGCTACTTGCACATGTTCATCTTCAGCTCTATTCATCTTTTCATAATGGCTTTTTTCACTAGTTAACATTAAACTCATTACTTCTTGATATCCAAGACCTATCATTATTTCTCTTAAAGTATTATCTGATTTAAACCAGTTATGTTCATAAGCAACAGTAGAAAGGTTAGGTAATTTTGCTTCAATTTTGTTAATACGATATTGTATTGCAATATTTTCAATAATATCATATTCATGTAAAATATCTATTCGGTAAGCTGGTACTTGTACTTCTAGTTCATTGTCATTTAATATTTTAGAACCCATTCTTGCTTGTTCGAGTAATTTTTTAGTTTTTTCTGCATCAATATTAATTCCTATAAGTTTATTTGCTTTTGATACATTTACTTTCTTAATTTTTGGAGTTAAATCTGGAGATACAATAGTTTTGTCTTCATAAATAACTTCAATACTTTCAACTTTCCCACCAACTTCTGCAAAACTACTGCATATAATATTTAAACTTTGATTTACAGCTTTTTCATCAGTTCCTGTAACATCTACTAATATATTTGAAGTATTTTCTGATAATTTAGTTAATTCTCCATTAATTATGGGAGGCATACTTAATACTTGGCCATCTTTATCGAGAATCATAGGATATTTGTCAAAATTTTCAATTAAATGTGCATATTTATTTCCTTTTTCAATTTCAGACAATATTTCGTTAGGAGTCATAGATTTATTTTCTTCAAGAGGAATGAATGCATTTTCATTTTTTTCAGTTGCAATATAATTATAAGGAGAATTAATTACATCTGCATTATGGATACCAATTGCAACTTTTTTACGGTCACGACCTATAACCCAATGTAAATTTTCTTGAAAGTCCATAATCTGTTTAAGTTTAGTATCAGTGAAATTTACACCTTTAATTTTAGCAAAAGCAATATATGGACGGATTTCAGCTACTTCTTTACTTACATAAACTTTTTCTCCAGATGAAGTAACTTCATATTCTGGAAGTCCTGTTTCTAAATCAAGGAATCCTTTTAAAGATCTTGCTACTCCAGGAACACTTAAGTTATCTGGACGGTTTGGAAAGAATTCTACTTTAATTTCGTTATCATCATGATCTTCTATGTCACTTCCCATCATAGGGATAATATTTATAAGTTTATCTTTGTCAATATCAATTCCTAGTTCTTTTAAATCTTGATACTCAAATGTTATAACAGGCATTTTACTATTTTCTCCTTAAAATTTTAATAAAATTATTAATAATTAATGTAATTACCATCCATATATTGCCAAAAAGAATAAAGCTTCAATCACAAAATGAAGTGATCTATGTGCAAGTGGAGGTATGTGATATGGTAAAGCACTATGAGCTATGTCTAATATGAAATGAATTAATGCTGCTAAAACTCCTATTTGTAATGATTGGAATACTAAAGATAATACAATGAAATGGAATACAGCTTCCATTATTTCGTGAACTAACCATGTTTGTAGAGCTGAAGCTACAGTTTTTTTAATCATTCCTCCTAGTATAATGTAGAAGTCATGACCTATTTTCCAAACAATTCTTCCATGAATTTCGTCACTAATAGCTAAAACTACAGGGATCCAAAACCATAACATATTCATTAGCTTTCACAGTCCTTTTTTTATAATAAATTAATCAAAAATTTTTGATTCATTAATATTTTATATTAATTTATATTTTTTGTTTTTCTTTATTTATAATTTATCTTGTATGAAAAATCCCATTTTTTATTTAAAAATTATATTTATTAAATAAGAAATACAAAAGAAACATTATAATAATAATTATAAGATTATTATAAAAACTTTAAAATTATAAAAAATTAACTAATAATTAGCATGGAGAAAATTTATGACTGATAGGGATATTCCAAAAGATTATGACCACAATAAAGAATCAGAATGGCAAAAGAAATGGGATGATGAAGAAATTTATAAATATATTGGTGATGGAACAAGACCAAGATACATAATAGATACTCCTCCACCATATCCAACAGGAAATATACATTTAGGTCATGTACTTAACTGGGCATATATTGATTTTAATGCAAGATATAGAAGAGAAAAAGGAAATGATGTGTTATTCCCTCAAGGTTGGGACTGTCATGGTTTACCAACTGAGGTTAAAGTAGAGGAAACACATAATATCAAAAAAAATGACGTGCCTCTTCAAGAATTTCGTGAAATGTGTGTTGATTTAACTACTGGAAACATAGCTAAAATGAAAAAACAAATGAAAAGTTTAGGTTTTTCACAAGATTGGAGTAGAGAATTTGTAACTATGACTCCTGAGTATCGTAGAAGAACTCAATATAGTTTCCTTAAAATGTATAATCAAGGATTAATTTATAGAGGAATACATCCAGTCAACTGGTGTCCACGTTGTGAAACCGCTATAGCATTTGCAGAAGTAGAATATGGGGATAATGTTACAAAATTAAATTATGTCAATTTTCCACCTGCAGGTGAAATAGACAACTTACCTAAAGGAAACTCTTATGTTCCAGCAGATGGAAAACATGCTGACTCCAATGAAGAAGGAATTCTTATAGCAACAACACGTCCAGAATTAATGATGGCATGTGTTGCAGTAGTAATACATCCAAATGATGAACGTTATAATAAATTATTGGATAAATATGTAGAAGTTCCATTATCTGGTCAAAAAGTAAAAATTATAGCAGATACAGAAGTAGACCCAGAATATGGTACAGGTGCAGTAATGGTTTGTACATTTGGGGATAAAACAGATGTAGCATGGGTAAATAAATATGATTTGGATGTTATTGAAGCAATATCTGAACAAGGAATCATTACAAGTGCTGGGGGAAAATATGAAGGATTAACCCTACCCGAATGTGCAGAAGCAACAATAAATGATTTAAGTGATGGAGGATATCTCCGGAAACAAGAAGATGTAGAGCAAAATGTTGGAGCTTGTTGGAGATGTAAAACACCAATAGAAATTCTAGTTAAAAAACAATGGTTCATTGGTGTAAGACAATTAATAGATCAAGTAGAAAAAGCATCAAATGAAATTAATTGGGTACCTAAACATATGGAATCTCGATTATTAAATTGGGCAGATAATATGGAATGGGATTGGTGTATATCACGTCAAAGATTATTTGCAACACCTATACCCGTATGGTACTGTAAAAAATGTGGAAAAGTACAATTGCCTGATGTTGAAGATTTACCTGTAGATCCAACTGTAGATAAACCAAATAAACCATGTGAATGTGGGTCAACAGAATTTATTGGTGAAACAGATGTATTGGATACATGGATGGATAGTTCAATTAGCCCATTATCTATAGCTGGATGGCCAGATCCATCATATACAAATAATTTCCCAAGTAATATTCGTCCACAAGGGCATGATATTATTCGTACATGGGCATTTTATACAATACTTCGTTGTTTAGCACTTACTGGTCAAAAACCATTTTCAGACATTGTAATAAATGGTATGGTATTTGGTGAAGATGGATTTAAAATGAGTAAATCTAGAGGAAATGTAATTGCGCCTGATGAAGTTATAGAACAATATGGTGCAGATGCATTACGTACTTGGGCGGCAAATAGTGTACCAGGTTCAGATGTAGCATTTGATTGGAAAGATATTAAATATGGTTATAAATTCTTAAGAAAATTCTGGAATGCTTTTAGATTTATTAGTATGCATATATTTGATGAAAAGATTGATGTTAAAAATATTAAGCTTAATCCAACAGATCAATGGATATTCTCAAAATTAAACAAAATTAATACAATTTGTGATGAAGCTTACAGTAATTATGAATATGCAACTGTAATAAATACAATTGAAGATTTCATTTGGCATGACTTCTGTGATGAGTATATTGAAGCTGTAAAATATAGATTGTATAATGAAGATATTTCTGATGATTCAAGAAAAGCAGCTAAATACACATTACGTAAAGTAATTGAAGATTCTTTAAAGATACTTGCACCAATTACTCCATACTTTGCTGAGGAAGTATATCAATATTTCCAACCTGAAAGTCCAAGTATACATAAAGAACTATGGCCAAGTTTAGAAGAAGGAATAAATGAATCCTCTGAAAACACAGGTAATGTGGCTATAAGTTTAATAAGTGAAATAAGAAGATTTAAATCATCAAATAAAATTGCATTAAATCAACCATTAAATACAGTTAATGTATATACGGATAATCAAGAATTAACAAAAATTTTAAATGAATTTTCTGAGGATATTGCAGGAACATTAAAAATTAGCAATTTAGGAATTAAATCTGGAAAACCTGAAATTCATGAAGAAATAATTGAAATTGAACCTGATATGAGTCAAATTGGTCCTAAATTTAAATCAGATGCAGGAAAAGTAATTGGATACATAAAATCCAATAATCCAAATGATATTGCTAAAAAATTGGAAAAAGATGGTGAAATTATAATTGCCGATAAACCGATTACTGTTGAAGATTTAAAAATGACCAAAGAAGTTCAAGGAGCTACTGGTCAAAAAGTAGATGTTTTCCAATCTGAAGAACTTGACTTAATCTTAGAAATTATAAAATAAATTTAATTCATGAAGTTAAAAAGTATCTAATAAGTTCATTGGAAATATAATTATGATTCTTAAAGTAAAAAATGCAAAAAATCTTCAAGGAATTGTTAAAGCACCATCTTCTAAAAGTTATAGTCATCGTGCTGTAATATTAGCATCACTAGCAAAAGGTGAAAGTAAATTATCTAATGTACTTTTATCAGAAGATGTTATATCTTCAATTAATGTTTGTAAATTATTAGGTGCTAATATAACCCAAAAAGATGATGTTTTGGTTGTTAAAGGAACTGGAGGTAATTTACATAATTCTTCTGAGGGAATTATTGATTTAGGTAATTCTGGCACTACTTTACGTTTAATTACTTCTATTTCTGGATTAAGTGATAATTCTGTAACTCTTTCTGGAGATAAATCTTTACAAACACGACCTATGGGACCATTATTAAAGTCATTAGAATCCCTAGGTGTAATAACTGAATCGGTTAATAATAATGATAAAGCACCTATAAAGGTATATCCTGGGTATGAGGGGGGACTTACTTCTATTTCTGGAAGTATAAGTTCACAATTTATTTCTAGTATACTAATTTCTGGACCTTTATCTTCTAAGGGTGTTGAATTATCTGTACTTCCTGATTTTGTTTCAAAACCTTATGTAAATATGACAATTGACATAATGAATAAGTTTGGAGTAAATATTGAAAGATTAGAATATAATAAGCATAATGATTGTGAGAAACCTATTAAATCATGTGCGATTGAAAAATTTTTAATTAAACCAAATTCTTATAAAAGTACGGATTATATTGTTGAAGGAGATTATTCATCAGCTTCATATTTACTTTCTGCTTGTGCAATATGTGGGGGGGAAGTTACAGTAACAGATTTATTTGAAGACTCTAAACAGGGAGATAAATTAATTTTAAATATTCTGTTTAAAATGGGTTGTGAAGTTATATGTTCTGAAGATAAAGTTACATTAAAATCTGATGGAAATTTGAAAGGAGTAAATGTTAATCTTTCTAATGCTCCTGATTTAATTTGTACAGTAGCAGTGCTTGCTTCATTAGCTGAAGGGGAAACCATAATTTCTGGAGTTAAACATGGACGTTTAAAAGAAACTGATCGTATTAGTACATGTTGTGAAGAACTTAAAAAGTTAAATGTTAATTTAATTGAGAATGAAGATGGAATGGTTATTGAAGGAGGAGTAAGTGATGGGGAAGTGGAATCTCATCATGATCACCGTTTAGCTATGGCATTTAGTTTGATTGGATTAAAAAATAATGTAGTGATAAAAGATGGGGAAGTTTTCAATGTTTCATTCCCTAATTTTATTGAAGCAATGGATGAAATTGGAATTGATTTAGAGCTTGAATAAGGAATGAATATTTATGGAAAATAAAAATTTAAAGAATATGGATAAAACAGAGCAGGTAATTAAAATTTTTAATAGATTAAAGAAAATTTATGATATTAGAGATTTTTTGGGTCATGATCCTTATAAAGTTTTAATTCGTACAATTCTTTCTCAAAGAACACGTGATGAGAATACTGATCAAGCTACTGAAAATTTATTTAATAAATATTCTGATATTTATGCTATTGCTGATGCTCCAGTTGAAGATGTTGAAAAATTAGTGAAGCCTGCTGGTTTTTATCGTGTTAAGGCTAGTAGAATTAAGGAAGTTTCTCATATTATTATTGATGAATATGGAGGGGTTGTTCCGGATAATATGGAAGAATTATTGAAGCTTCCAGGTGTAGGTCGAAAAACTGCTAATTGTGTTTTGGTTTTTGCATTTCGTGAGCCTGCTATCCCTGTAGATACTCATGTTCATCGTATTAGTAATCGTTGGGGTTTAGTTAATACTAAAAAACCTGAAGAGACTGAAATGGAGCTTATGAAAATAGCACCTAAAGAGTTGTGGATTGATTTGAATGATATTATGGTTCAATTTGGTCAAACTATATGTAAACCTACTTCTCCGCAGTGTGGTAAATGTCCTTTAACTGGTTTATGTGTTTACGATTACGAAAATGAAGTTTGATTTTTTTAGATTTTTTATTTTTTTTATTTAATATTTTTGGCTTGTTTTTTTTTAATTTTTTAAAGAAAAGGTTTATAAATAAAAAAATATAATATAACTATAGT
>JAEZRD010000088.1 GCA_023440975.1 Methanobacteriota archaeon
AAGTAGTTCCATAAGGAAGAACCGCTTTTGCAAAATTAGCCGGAGATAACATTGTAGATTCAATATGAATATGACTATCAATAAAACCTGGAACTAAAATACCTTCATAATCAAGAGAATCTTTAGAATTTAATTTATTTAATTTAGAAATTATACCATTTTTTATAATTATTTCTGCAGGATAAATTTCTTCATTAATTAAATCTAAAATATTGGCTTTAATATGCTTTTCATTCATAATAAAAAACCTCAAAAATTATAAAAAAGAAAAATAGTATTATTCTGGTAGTTGTTCAGAAATAAAACTATCTTCATGTAAACATTCATAAAGTACTGGTAAAAATGCACCTATATCAGTAACTACTCCCATTACTTGAGCACTTCCCCTATCAGCGAGTTTAGTAACAGTTGATGGATTTATATCAATACAAATACTTTTTACACGTGCAGATAACATATTACCTGTAGCTATAGAATGCAACATTGTAGATACCATTAAACACATATCTACTTTTTGACAATAATATCTCATTTTAGCTTGTGATTCTGTAATATCTGTAATAACATCAGGTAATGGTCCATCATCACGTATTGATCCTGCTAATACATAAGGAACATTATTTTTAATACATTCATACATTATTCCACTTTTAAGAGTTCCATCTTCAACAGCATTTTTAATGGAACCAGATTTATTTATTCTGTTTATTGCTCTCATATGATGAGTGTGTCCATGGGATACAATTTCTCCTGTTTCTACATTAATTCCCAAACTTGTTCCGAATTGATCACTTTCAATATCATGAGTTGCTAATGCATTTCCAGCAAATACTACATCAATTATACCTTCTCTTATCATTGCTGCAATGAATTTTGCTGAACCTGTATGTACTATTGCTGGACCTCCAACAAGTGCTATTTTCCCACCTTTTTCTTTTACTTCTTTAATTTCAGTGGCTATATCTTTAGCTATAGATAATAATGGTTTTTCTGAAGAGACTTCACTATTCATGAATTCAAATACACCTTGTTTACCTCTTACTCTTTCAGGAGGTGCAACTTTAATACCTTCTCTTCCTACTACTACCATATCACCTTTTTTTAAATCATTTAAAGGTTTACAATAAGCAGATTGTTTATTTTCATCAATTACAATCATACAATCCATTTCAATATTATCTACAAGTATCCAATTTCCATCATACAATACATGTGTTGCATAATTAGTGGTTGAATAAAATCCCTCAGGAGAAACTTTGTCCTTAGGTGATGGTACTAAATTAGCTTCTTTTATTTCAGCTATTGAAACACCTAAAACAGATAGTTCATCTAATATACTATCTAGAACTTCGGGAGATTCAGCTGAAACTAACATTTTAGCCCTACTTATATCTGATTTTCTTTTTCCAACTTCAAATTCAATAAAATCAAAATCTCCACCTTTATCCATTATAATATCCATTGACTTAGGTAAAGTTAATGAATCAATTATATGGCCTGAAAGTTCTATTTCTCGTTCGTACATTAACTTTTCTCCTTAATTAATTTTTTATTAATTTATTTTAACTATAAAAATAAATATATTACTGAAAAAATAAATTATATTTTAAGTATTATTAAAAGTATTATATAAAATTTTAGTTGGGGAATAATATGAGTAAAAATGAAAAAGAAATTATTTTAAATAATATATTTAATCGTAAAAGTGTTAGAACATATACAGACGATGAAATTAATAAAGAAGATTTATTATTAATTTTAAAAGCAGGCATGTCTGCACCTTCAACTTGTAATTTTCAACCTTGGCAATTTATAGTAATTCAAAACAATGAAACTGTTAAAGATATGGGTAATATACATAAATATGCTAAAATGTTTAAAAACGCAAAAGCAGGAATTATTGTAGTTGGAGATATGGAAAAAACTTTAAAAAATTCCAAAGATTATTGGATTGAAGATTGCTCTGCTGCAACAGAAAATATGCTTTTATGTATAGAAGCATTAGGTTTAGGTGCAGTATGGACAGGTATTTACCCTGTAGAAGAGAGAGTTAATAAATTAAAAGAATACTTTAATTTACCTGAAAATATTGTGCCTTTTGCTTTAATAGCATTAGGATATCCTAAAGGACCTCAAAAAGTTAAAAATAAGTGGGATGAAACTAAGATTCATTGGGAAAAATGGTAATAAACTTTTTTTATTATTGAATTAATAATAAAAAGTCTAATATAAATTTAGCTGCTAAAACAGCTGTGATATCTCCTAATTTATTTGTTGCTACTTCCATTAAATCAAAACCAATAACATTTTTTTCAGTTATAATTTCTAATATTTGATTTACTTCATTAGCGTTTAAACCATTATGAGTAGGATTTCCTACACTCGGTGCAATTGAAGGATCTAATCCATCCATATCAATTGTTAAATAAATAGGACCATTAATTGATTTTAAATAATCATTTAAAATTGAAAAATCCTTTTTTAAGTCTGAGGGAGTGAAAGTTTTAATATTATTACTATTTTTAATAAAATCATTTTCTTCTTCTGACTCTGAGCGTATACCTATTTGAATAATTTCTTTAGGGTTCAAATCATATATTCTTCTCAATACAGTAGCATGCGAATATTTTTCTCCTTGATAAGTGTTTATAATATCTCTATGAGCATCAATATGAATTATAGTTATATCTGACACATTATAAATTTTAGATAAAGCATTTAATGATGCAATAGTGAGACTATGTTCTCCACCCAATATAATTGGTTTAATATTTTTAGATAATAAATCTGCAATATTTCCCTCTAAAATTTCACAAGTTTTTTCACAATTCCCATGAATTATATTGCTATCTCCAAAGTCATAAAAAATAGTTTCTAAGTTAGTTTGATAAGTGCTATTAAATTTTTCAAACCCAAATGACGCTTCCCTTATAACTATAGGACCATATCTAGAACCATTATGATAAGAACAAGTGCTGTCAAATGGAACCCCTATTATGCCCCATAAATTAGAATCCTCAAAATTTTCATTATTATTAATATCCTCTAAATTTGAGGTTTCTTGAGAAAAAGCAAATTTCCATGGTTCATAAGTATTAAAAAGCATGCCAATTTTATCCTAAATGTATTTAAAAATATATGATAAAATAATTAAAAAAAGAAAAAATAAGTTAAGAATTAGTTTTATAATTCTTAACGAGAACTACCTTTAGTTCTCATGATTTTCATATTTCCCATTGCGAGAATATATTCTACTTCAATACCTTCAGTTATTTGGTCTTTTAATTCATCATCTGGCATAGGAAGATCGATAGTTTCATAACTTTCCATATCCATTAATTGAACAGTATCAGGTTGAATAGAGATTATTTGTCCTACTCTTTTATCAATTATTGGAATATCTACTTTTGTGTTTACAGGTTTAACTATACTTCTTTTTTGATGATCAAAAATTCCTACAGCTTCAAGTCTTGCTTTTGCTGCTCCATGTTTACCTGGGGAAGATGTTGTTAAACTAGTGATTTTAGATGCTTCTCCACCTAATACAATATATTTACCGATTTTTAATGTTTTGATTTCTACTACTTTAGTTGCCATTATTTAAACCTCGTTATAAAATTTTTTTGAATTGATTATTTGTCATTTTAGTAATCTGTTTAGTAGGTAAATTGAACTTATAATACTTTTAAAACTTTTTTTTAATATATTTTAAAATAAGAATTTAGTTTTATTATAGTAAAATTTCAACCTAATCTATTATAATTAGATTAATTATAAATTAGGTTAACATTTTATATAAAGTATTCGGATAAAATGAACTTCATAAA
>JAEZRD010000091.1 GCA_023440975.1 Methanobacteriota archaeon
AAGACAAACTGAAGAAGCTGAAGCAGAAGTAGAAGCTGAAGCAGAAGAAACAGAAGAATAAACTTTCTAAAAAGAAGATTTAAATAATATTCATTTATTTTATTTAAATCTTTTTAATCTACTACCCCTTTTTTTTAATAAAAACATTTTTTTTTATCCACAAATTTTGACACGGTACTCTTTTTAAAATAAAAAAAATATTAATAGAAAAATATAATAAAAAAAATAAATAAAATAATTTTTTTTAAAAAAGTAAAAAAAAGCTCTTGGAGTGTTAAATTTTCTTTTATATTAATAATTATAATTAAAAGTAAAAGAAAAAAAATTATAAACTTTTACCCAATAATAATTAACTTTTCGTGTTTTTTTTATCCAAAGATATTACTAATTAATTGACTAGGATCTGTAAACAATACAGTTACAGCATCAATAAAAGTAGGATAATCTCCACTAAGTGTGAATAAATAAATCACATAAGCAATAACAATAAGAATCAAAACAATTAAAATTATTGTTAAAATAATCTCACCCACACTAAATTTCTCATCCTCTTCACGACGACTACTTTTATGAGATTGATGAATAGTTCGAACACCAGATAAATCTTTTTCAGGATAATCATAATAATAATCAGATTCATCCGCATAATATTGAGGTTCCTCAGGAGCATAAATACTTTCCCCAACATCATTACCCCTATGGAAGCGACTAGCAACACCAGTATTATTCATCTCTTTCTCATAATCGGCTTGTTGATTAACATAAGCGGTTTGAACCCTATTAGTACTAACTTCCCCTTCACCATCATCAATAAAACCTTCCTCTTGAAGAAGTCTTTCACGGATTTCATCATAACTCATACCACCTTCATTGTTAGCATTTTGCATATGAACAGGTACAATAACATCCTCATCCTCTTCTTCAGTTAAACTAGAAGTATAAGTCTCATTACTATAATTATTACTCATTCCACTAGATAACTCTTCACTTTCATAAGATTCAGGCTCAAATGGTTTATTAGTTAATGGACCATTTCTAGCTTCATCTTGAGCTAATTGATCTTGAAGAGATAAAGGCTCATTACTACGAGTTTCTTCAATAACAGGTTGCTCAGTTTTTTCAGGTTCATCATAATAAAGATCTTCTAAATACTTTTCATATTTAGCTTCTAACTCCTCATCAGGACCCTCATCATTATTATCAAATGATTCTTCATCCTCATTTGGAGTCACATTCTTATAATAATCAGCTTCACTATACACTGGTTCTGGAGCTTCAACCTTCACAGGCTCTTCTTCAGGAGTTTCAATTACAGGTTCCTTAACCATACTTGGTGTTTCTGCAGCATAAGATGCTGATTCTTGACCAATTCCTTCTTCTTCAAGAATACTAGATACACTTGCTGCTGAACGGAATTTATGCCCTCCACTTTGAACTTCAGTTACTGGTTCAGGTTCCTCCTCTTCGAACTGATTTTCGAAATCATAATCTCCATCTTCAGCTGCCTCATCTTCAATATCTTTAACTGGTTCACTTACTGATTCTTTAATAGTTTCCGGTTCCGGTATTGTTTCATTTATTGTTTCTTCTTCAGTGGCAGGAGCTTTATCTTTCATAGCTTTTTCAACTATACTGGCTGTAACAAGTTCACTTACACAATCTTTACAGTAAGTGTTCCCGGCAATCTCTATTAAACATTCTCTGCAAACAGGCTTGCCACATACAGCACAATTAGCTACTGCTTCTTTGTCTGGATGATTTTGACAATTCATTTTATCTTAACACTCCACATTAATCCTCAACTAACCTAACATTTTTTAAACTAAGAAAAAAATATTTTTTTTAATTAAAGATTTTTTTTAACTTATGAATTATTAGATTAATTATTTTAATGTTATATATCTTTAACAATACTATTTATTAAAGTTTGCCCTATATGAGGGGATATTTTTAAGATAATTACTTAATTTAATAATAATTTAAAGAATAAACTAATAAATACTAATAATTATTTATTTTTGTTTATAAAAAAAAATTTAGAAAAAATAGAAAATAGTAAAAAAAAATTTTGGTGGAAAAAATATTCCCAAAAAAAGGGGACTTATTTTTTTTATTGTTTAGGCCAAGTTACAACCTTAGGGTTTTTAGCATCTTTAACACGGTCAGCTACCATCTTTGGCCAATTTTCCTTATCAAATCCTTTCTGTGCAAGGAAACCAAATAACCAACGAGTAAGACCAAAACCAGTACAACCAGTCCAAATACGATGTTGATGAGCTTCTTTAATACTGAATCCTTCAACAAAATGAGTTCCATGAACATTTGCACTTACAACAGCAACACCCTTTTCTTGACTTGGATTAACAAGTCTCATTTCATATTTAGGAACATCAGGGAATTCAATTCCACGATTCTCAACTTTACGTCCTTCAAGATAAAATGGATCATCACCTACTTCAGTATACCATTCAAGTTCAAGTTTACTTGCAAGGTCTTGAGATAAAAGTAAAGTTTGGTCACGGATTTCATCAACTTGCTCTGGAGTTCCACACCAAACAGTTTCAATACGTTGGAATTCATGAACACGATCTAATCCTTTTGCACCTCCACCTTCCCAACGATAAGTCCATCCACTTCTATCATAAGACTTAATAGGTAAATCCTTCTCATCCACTACTTCATGAGAAAGGAATTCATAAAATGGTTCACATTGAGCTGCAGCATTAACATAACCTGGATCTTTTAAACCTTTCTTTAAAAGGTCAATTGGGATTTCATTATTAATAATTAACTCTTGTTTAAATTTATCAAATGCTTCAGGATCTCTTTTAGGTGCACTTACATAATACATTCCTTCAGGTAAACCTTCAAGATATCTCATTTTATCAAGCACTTCAAAAGGTATGAGTTTAGGGAATAAACATTCCTCAAATTCAAGTTTTTCCATAACATTTTCTACAAGAATTTCTTCAAAAGCTCTATGTAATGCAGTCATTTTTGGTCCATAAAACCATTGACCTTTACCAGGGAATCTTTTAATCCATCCAAGTTCTAATGCTTTTTCAGTCACATCATCCACAGGGAACATTTCAAACTTATCACTTCTATAAACAATTTCTCCAGGTGTAGAGTTCATTTTATAAGTTAAATCTAATTTTTCACCATCTTCCCCAAGAAGTTCATCTTCATTTTTATTAGATACTTGTTTAATTATACGATTAATACTTTGATTTTTAATATCAGATTCACTAATATCATCAATTTCAATACAAGCCACATCATCAGCTTCTTCAATCTTACTGATTTGTTCTATTTTACTTGCAGCATCCTTATCGAAGTTATATTCATCAGTTGGTATTTTAACTATGTAACTATCTATGTATAAGTCACGAACACCAAGATGATATTTTTTACCAACTAATTGACCTAATGGTTTTTTTAATCTAAGTAATCCATCATGTGCACGGATTTTATGACCAGATTCAATTGTTAAATTTAATTTATCTCCATCAATATTCCAATCGGTAATTTTAGCACCAGAGGTTTCAGGTTCACTACCTAATCCTCTAAGTAATAATTCTTTATTTACATCATCAATGAAGGTTTTTATATCTTCTTGTGCTTCTGTTGCATCTTTACTAAATGTAATTTTTCCTTTGAGTGTGAATTTCATTTTTCTCTCACATTCCATTATAATTTTTTTTAAATAAGTTTTTTGTAAAAATTTTTTTATTTTTGTGATTTATCAAGTACCTTTTCAACAAGTATTTCTGAAGCTATTAAATCATCACTTGTTGCAAGAAAACTACCTAAAGAATCACTAGTAATTGTATAATTTATAATATTATCTTTAATAGTTGATTCAGCATATCCTTCATCATCATCCACTTTTAAGGATTTATAGGATATTTCAGCATCTTTCGAGTCTTTATACTCTATTTTGATATTTGCTTTAATTTTCATAAAAAATCAACAATATTTTTATACAAAATTTTATATTCGTATTTTATTTATGTAATTAATATTATTTTAATACCTACCATAAAAAATATCGAAATTTTTATATACCTAAAAATGTATAATAATTGTACATTATCATAGGGGTGATAAAGAATGGAAGAAGAAAATTATATTACAATCAATGGAACTAACTTTTTTCATGGATTAAAACCATTTAAAATAGGTTCAATAATAAAACTCATTAAAGATCCTGAAAACGACTACGACACAGAAGCAATACAAGTGGAAATCCGCTATGCAGGACAAGTAGGATATGTAGCAAACAGTCCAAAAACAGTAGCTAAAGGAACAATGAGTGCCGGCAGAATCTATGACAAAATAATGGATACAGATTTTGCAAAAGTAAAATTCATCTTAAACAATGAAATCATAGCAAAAGTATTAACTAAAGATGAATTAGAAGAAGAAAAAAGTAAAGAAGATAGTGATGTAAACTTTTAAAAAAATAAAACAACCAATTAACATCTTTTTTTCAAATAAAAAAAAATATATTCATACTAGTAAGGGGGTATGTATAAATGAACAATATATTAGTAGACAACTTAGCTAATATTGAATTTTTAAAACCACAAACCCACAACAACATGACAGTAGTGGGTATAACAACAAACCAAATAAACAATATAGACTTCTTATCCTTAAAAAAAGGAATAGAAATGGGGCTTGTTGAAATAAGTGAAATAAGTGAATCTGGAAGTGTACCAGAACTAAAAGTAAAAAACATGGCAGTAACACCACTACTATTACTTGATGGTGAAGAACTCATGGGAGCAAAACAAAACCGTATACTAAACACAAGTATACTTGTTCCAGAAGAAAGCGAAATAATCGTACCTGTAAGTTGTACTGAAGCAGGAAGATGGAGTTTCAAATCCAAACACTTCAGTGACTCAGGACACTTAGCATCCTCACGAGTACGCCGTGGAAAAGCAACCAGTGTAAATAATTCATTACTCCAAAAGAAAACCTACCAATCTAACCAATCAGAAGTTTGGGAATCCATAAGACAAACAGAAAAAAATTTAAAAGTAGAATCATCAACAGGAGCACTAAGAGATGCATACACCTCATGTGAAGATGATATTGATGATTATCTTATAGATTTTAATTATACTAAAGGCCAAAACGGAAGTATAATCCTAATAAATGGTGAAGTAATGGGAATGGAAATAGTTTACAATACTTACAGATACAAAGATTATCATGAAAAGATAATGCAAAGTTACATTCTAGATTCCATACAACACACTACATTAACAACTAATAGTTTAAATGATACAGAAGCATTAAATTTAGCAAATGATTTTGTAAAAACTATTCCAGATTGTAAAGTATCAAGTTTTGAATCTGTAGGTTATGGTCAAGATCAAAGATTTGAAAACAAAGACAGTTTAGGTTCAGCTTTAATTTATAAAGATGAAATAATACATGCAGTATTCTTTAAAAAATTAAATCCAAAAGCTGATTTTGGAAGTAATGGTGGAGTTGTTCCAACTGATATACTTTATTAAAATTTAAATTTTTTTTTTTAACTTTTATTTTTTTTATAATATATTATTATATAATATGAAAATCAAATAATATATTTAAGAAAAATATTATTTTCTTATTTTTTAAATAATTTTTTTGGTTACTTTTTTTTCAAGTAATTTTTTTTAACATAACATTTATTAATGTTAATTAAAATAAATAGTTATATTCTATCTTAAATTATATAAAAAAACTTAAATTTATGATACAAAAAATTATTTAATCTTAAATTTTATAATAACCCTTTTAACTAACTGAAAACGGTTATTTTATTATATATCAAACCATAATATGTTGGATTGTTTGATAGAAAAATTTATATTTATGGAGGAACTATTAATGGTTCGTGCTTATTCAAGAAAAGATTATATTAGAAAAACACCAAATTCAAGAATTGTACAATATGATATGGGAAACTTAACTGAAGAATTCCCAGTATCCGTAAGCTTAGCAGTAAAAAAACCTGTAAAAATAAGTCATAATGCTTTAGAAGCTGCAAGAATCGCTTCTAACAGAATAATGACCAGAAATGCAGGAAGATTAGGATACCACTTAAAAATCAGAACATACCCACATAACATCGTACGTATAAACCCTATGGCTACTGGAGCAGGAGCAGACCGTGTACAATCCGGTATGAGAAATGCATTCGGTAAAGCTGTAAGCGTAGAAGCTTTATGTGAAAAAGACCAAAAAGTCTTAACAATTGATATAAACCCTAAAAACTTTTTAGACGCAAAATTAGCTCTTAAAAGAGCTAGCCAAAAATTACCTGTATCCTGTAAAATCGTAGTTGATAAAGGTGCAGATTTAATCAAATAAAAATAAAAAGTTCACTAGTTAATATTGGTTAATTAATAAAAAAACAACAGAAAAAATGAATATTCTGGAAAAAAATACTAATTAATCATTTTTAATTTTAAATCAAGATTTTTTAATTAATATAATTATAAAAATAAGAGGAAAATTGAAACTATGTATGTAGAAAGATTTGAAAATATAAGTAAAGATGACATTGGAATAGCTGGAGGAAAAGGAGCTAACCTTGGAGAATTAACCCAAGCAGGTATCCCAGTACCACCAGGATTTGTAATCACAGCAGAAACTTACCAAAAGTTCATGGATGCAACCGGAATATTCCAAACTGTAATGGATATATTAAGTAAAATCGATATTAACGACACAAACGAGCTTCAAGATGCAGCAGAAGAAATCAAACAAATCATCATTGAAACTCCTATACCTGAAGATATATCCACACTCATAATTGAAGCATATAATGCTTTATCACAAAGAGTGGGAGTTGATGATGCAGATGTAGCAATCCGTTCATCAGCAACAGCAGAAGACTTACCTGATGCAAGTTTCGCAGGACAACAAGACACTTTCTTACATGTAAAAGGAACTGAAGAAGTAATTGAATATGTTCGTAAATGTTGGGCAAGCCTATTTGAAGCAAGAGCAATATTCTACAGAGAAGAAAACGATTTTGATCACTCAAAAGTTTTAATAGCTGTAGTTGTTCAACAAATGGTAGATGCAGATAAAGCAGGAGTAATGTTCACAGTAAACCCATCCACAGGAGAAAACATAGCATTAATTGAAGGATCCTGGGGACTTGGAGAAGCAGTAGTATCTGGAACAGTTACACCAGATAACTATGCAGTAAACAAAGAAGACAATGAAATTCTAACTGTAAAAATCAGTGATAAAAAATCAATGTTTGCTAATGATGAAGAAGGAACCAGTAAAGAAGTACCAGTTCCAGAAGACTTACGTAACAAAAGAGTATTATCTGATGAAGAATTAATTAAATTAACTGAAATGGGAAAACGTATACAAGCACATTACGGAAAACCACAAGATACAGAATGGGCAATGGAAGGAGAAGACTTATTCTTACTCCAATCAAGACCAATCACAACACTCGGTGAAGACACTAAAGAAGTTAAAGAATCAGCAGATTCAGCAAACTTAAATGTTCTCATTAGAGGATTAGGTGCAAGCCCAGGAATGGGATCAGGAAAAGTTAAAATAATTAAATCAATCCAAGAATTAGACAAAGTAGAAGACGGAGACGTAATGGTTACAACAATGACCACACCAGATATGGTTCCAGCAATGAAAAGAGCAACAGGAATCGTAACTGATGAAGGTGGAGTAACCTGTCACGCAGCAATCATCTCACGTGAACTCGGAATCCCATGTGTAGTAGGTACAGGAGACGCAACCAACACACTTAAAGAAAACTCTGAAGTAACTGCAGATGGTAAAAAAGGATTAGTATATGAAGGAATCATCGGAGGACCAGAAGAATCCAAAGATGAAACAACTACAGTACAAGCTGAAGCACCAATAATAACTGTAACTGAAGTTAAAGCTAATGTAAGTATGCCAGAAGCAGCACCAAAAGCATTTGCAGCTGGAGCTGACGGAGTAGGGTTACTTAGAACAGAACACATGATGCTTGCAGCAGGAGTACACCCAGTAAAATTCCTCGAAGAAGGAAGAGAAGATGAATTAGTAAACATCCTTGTTGAAAACATCTTAAAAGTAGTTGATGTATTCTATCCAAAACCAGTATGGTACCGAACACTTGACTCCCCTACTGATGAATTCAAAACCTTAGATGGTGGAGAAAACGAACCTGATGAACCAAACCCAATGCTTGGTTGGAGAGGAATCAGAAGAGAATTAGATCAAGACGGTATACTCAGAGCAGAATTCAAAGCAGTTAAAAAGTTACATGATCAAGGATACACTAACATTGGAATAATGATTCCACTTGCACAACACCCTGATGAACTTAAAAAAGCAAAAAGAATCTGTGAAGAAGAAGGATTAACACCACACAAAGACATTGACTTTGGTATGATGGTTGAAATCCCAGCAGCAGCAATACTCATACAAGATTTCATTGATGTAGGATTAGACTTTGTAAGTTTAGGAACTAATGATTTAACTCAATACACACTTGCAGTAGATCGTAACAATGAATTTGTAGCTAAGAATTACAGTGAAGAACACCCTGCAGTAATGGCACTAATTGAACGCACAATTAAAACTTGTGTAGAAAATGGTGTAACCTGTAGTATTTGTGGTCAAGCTGGTAGTAAACCACGTGTAGTTGAAAAACTTGTTGCAATGGGTATTACAAGTGTATCAGCAAATACTGATGCAATAGCTGAAGTTCGACATACTGTAGCTCGTGCAGAACAAAAATTAATACTTGATGCTGCAAGAAAAAAGAACTAAAATCCATAAATTAATACAATAAATATTAAACACAAAATTAATAGATTTTTTTTTAGAGTCTATTAATTTTTCTTAACTTTTTTTTTAAATTTTAATTATTCTTTTAACAAATAATATAATAAAAAAATTTTTTTTTTATTAATAATAAAATTATTATAAAAACCTGGGAAGTCCTATGAACCAAAAACCAATAGCAAAAGAAGAAATCTTAAAAGAACTAGAAGAATTTCAAAAACTTGATTATAAATATGAATCTGGTCGAATATTGGGGTCAATGTGTACACAAGCTCACCCATTTGCTAAAGAAGTATTTATAAAATTCTTAGACAGTAACCTTGGAGATGCAGGATTATTTCAAGGAACTAAAGTTATTGAATCAGAGGCAATAAAAACTATAGGTTCATTTCTAGGAAACCCTAATGTATGTGGAAACATTGTAACAGGTGGAACAGAAGCTAATCTTATGGCAATGAGAGGTGCAAGAAACTTAGCAATAAATGAAAAAGGAATAAAAAATGGGGAGATAATTGTTCCAGAATCAGCACACTTTTCATTTAAAAAAGCTCAAGATATGTTAGGTTTAAAAGTAATTAATGCTCCCTTAAACAAGGATTATACAGTTTCAACAGATTTTGTAAAAGATAATATAACAGATAATACTGTGGCGATTGTTGGAGTCGCAGGTTCAACTGAACTTGGAATGATAGATTCAATTGAAAAATTATCAGAAATTTCAATTGACAATAATGTTCACCTTCATGTGGATGCTGCTTTTGGTGGATTTGTAATACCATTTTTAAAAGACTTAGGGTATGATTTCCCAAAATTTGATTTCTCATTACCTGGTGTGGATTCAATGACTATAGATCCTCATAAGATGGGTTTAGCACCTATACCTGCAGGTTGTATATTATTTAAAAATCCAGATTGTTTAGATGCTATGGCAGTTGATACTCCTTATTTAACTTATAAACAACAATCTACTATTGTTGGAACTAGACTTGGAGCTTCTTCAGCAGCTATTTATGCTTTAATGAAGTACCTTGGTCGTGAAGGTTATGCAGAATTAGCTGAAGAATGTATGGAAAATACTCGATTATTAGCTAGTGGACTTAAAGAAAATGGTTATGAGCTTATTAGTGAGCCTAATTTAAATATTGTTGGTTTTAATCATCCTAAATTAAGTACACAGGAATTAGCTGAGGAACTTGAAAAAAGAGATTGGAGAGTTTCTATGAGTAGTTGTCCTGAAGCAGTAAGGGTTATTGTGATGAGACACATTAAGCATGATAATGTTGTCGATTTATTAAGTGACTTAAAAGAGATTAATAATAACCTTTAAAATTTAACCCTTTCATAAATGATATGTTAATTTAATAAAGGCTATAATTAATTATTTTATATACTATTTTTTACTAAAAAACTAATTTTTTTTTTAATCAATAAAATTTGTTCTAAGTTCATCCTCAACATCAGGAAGAGGTTCATCTTCAATACACTTCATCAACCAACTTAAATTATCAGCAAGTGTACGCATAATTTGAAGACCTTCTAAATCTTGACGAACATCATCAGGAGTGAAACCATGAACAGCATTCCAATACTGACTAGTAGCTATAGGCATCCTATTAATTGAAAAATACTTATTCAAACGATCAAAAGAAGCACTAGCACCACCACGACGACAACTAACAACACAAGCCGCAGGCATATGTTGGAACTCAACACCTCTAGAATAAAATGCACGATCTAAAAGAGCACATAAAGCACCATTAGGCCCAGAATAATAAACTGGAGACCCAACAACTAAAGCATCAGCATCACGAATAGCATCAATTAACTCATTACATTTATCATCATCAAAAACACATGGACTCTTATTCTCCTTACACTTCCCACAAGCAATACAACCACGAACAGGCTTAGTCCCTATTTGAAATATTTCACTATCAATACCATGTTCTTTTAATCTTTCACCAACTTCACTTAAAGCAGTAAATGTACAACCTTTAGGATGAGGACTACCATTAACTAATAACACTTTCATAAAAATCTTCACCTTTAAACAAATTATAAATTAAATACTTATTAAATTTCAAAATATAAAAAACTTTTCAGTAAAATTATTAAAATACAATAAAAAATAAAAACATACAACATGAAAAAAATAACCACTCCAATTACAAACGAAATAATGGAAGATTTAAAAATCGGAGACCAACTTAGTATTACAGGAACAATATACACAGGAAGAGATGCAGTTCTACCAAAACTAGTCAAATTACTAGAAAACAACAAACAAAATGAAATAAAAATCAACCTAAAAGGAGCAGTTATAATGCACACAGCATTTAGTGATGCAGGAATAGCACCAACCACCAGCAATAAAACAGAAATAGAATCCTCAATCATACCCTTATCAAAAGCAGGAGTAAAATTCCACATAGGAAAAGGATCACTACACAAACAAACCATAAAAGGATTAAAAAAAGAAAAATCTTGCTTTATAATAACACCCCCAGTAGCAGCACTACTCACCAACAAAGTAGAAGAGAAAAAATGCATAATGTTTCCAGAAGAAGGAATGGAAGCATTATATGAATTAAAAGTCCATGATATTCCAGGAATTGTAGCAAGCATAAACGGTCAAACAATCTAAAAACTTAATACTTTTCAAATGCTCTCAAACCTTTTATATACTATTTTTAAAAAAATTATATCACATGCAAAGAAAAGGAGTATCAAATTTACCATTACATGGAGGACATCCACCACATTGGCTATTTACAAGAATGATAGATTTAGCCGAAGCCATAACAGATGTAATACTCGATGAATACGGTCACACAGAATACTTAAACCGCATAAGCAACCCATACTGGTTTCAAGCATTCTCCTGTGTATTAGGATTTGACTGGCACTCCTCAGGAACAACCACCACAACATTAGGGGCATTAAAAAGAGCAATAAAACCAGAAAAACATGGAATCTACTTATCTGGGGGAAAAGGTGCACGCTCACGAAAAACCCCAACAGGAATAATACATGCAGGAGAACTATTTAACCTAAACACAAACACCATAGAAGAAATGGTAAACTGCAGTAAACTAAGTGCAAAAATAGATAACAGTTGCATACAAGACGGATACACCCTATACCAACATAACTTTTTCATTACAGAAAAAGGAGAATGGGCAGTAATACAACAAGGAATGAACACAGAAAACAAATACGCCCGAAGATACCATTGGATGAGTAACACAATAAATGACCTCCTAGAAAACCCCCACTCTGGAATATCCTGTGATGAAAAAGAACCTAACACACTAAACATGGTAGCAACAGAAAGCCAACCAACACAAAAAGTAAGTGTAGATTTAATAAACGATAACCCAGACCACCTAAGAGAATACTTCCAAAGAAAAGACTCAGCACAAACACTCCTAACAGATTTCAAATGCCAAACAGATTTTGAAATGCCAAGACACCACCCAGTCCTAAACATGGACCTATCAGATAGAGAATTTCAAGTACTAAAAGAAGCTTGGGAAATACAACCTGAAAATTATGAAGAATTACTACTTCTACATGGAATCGGCCCCAAAAAAATAAGAGCACTAGCACTAATAAGTGATCTCGTTTATGGAGAACCAGCAAGTTGGGAAGATCCAGTAAAATACAGCTTCACACATGGAGGAAAAGACGGATTCCCTTATCCCGTAGACAGAGAAGTATATGACTATTCAATTAACACAATGAGAACAGCTATCGAAGAGTCAAAATTAGATGAAAAAGAAAGAATAGGAGCTATTAAAAGATTAGATGATTTTATAAGTTAAACTTTTTGATTATAGTTTGATTCAAACTAACAACTAATTGACTATTAATCTTAACCCAATTACTACACAACATCTACAAATCAACCAAAAATATGGGTTCAACAAGCCTTTTTTTTATTAAAAATAACTAATTAACAGAATAATTTAAGTATTTAAACATGAATTTACCCAGTTTATGAAGTTTGTTGTAGGATCCCCATTTCTTTCTGCAGTAACATGACCTTGATTCCAGACTGTTTGGAATTCTACTCTTTTTACACCTGTATATTGTTGTAATGCTAATGCTAGATTGGTTTCTACAGTTAAAGCACATGTTCTTTGATTTATCCCAGAACTTATTCTCCAATATTTAGCCACATTAGATGATTTATAACCATTATAATAGTTACATAAATAATACATTGGATTATACATATTCTCCCTAGTGGCAATTGTGTTATTTAAAATATCTAATTTTTTTAAGTCATTATTATATTCTGTTGTGTATATACTATTGTAATTATCATATTCTGAATACCTATTTGAGTTTTTAATCAATAATTTTGCTATTATTGTATCGAAGTGGAGGAAATCATCATCTACAACTCCGAATAAATCATTTTCTGGATTATTACAATTTAAATTATCAGATGAGCCTACGGGTCTTATTGCTTCTTTACAATTTTTAACAAAAGCTTCCATATTTGTAATATTTACAGTATTAGTTTGATTATTATAAATAATCCATTCTTTGTTATTATTTAAACTGTCTATATAAGCTTTTGCGGAACCATAACTGGTTTCTTGAAAGTTAGTGTCGTTTAAGTAATTATTTAATGATTCTTCAATTATTAACATAATATAATCATAATAAGTACCTGAAGTATATATTCCATCATTTGTTTGGTTTAAAGTTAAAATAGTGCCATTTGGACTTTTTAAACATAACTGATTTATATGAAGTGCAAATTCAGTTGCCAAATCCTTTGATAAAAAACTTGTCCAAAGATTTTCTGCTCTAGTGCCTGTATGTGAATATTGCCCCATGTTCCATTCATATGCTTCATCAACATAACCTAAGTCAATTACCGGACACCAACACATTGAACCACAAACACTATTAGAAATCTTCAAACCATTTTTATCTATCATTGCAGAGCCTATAGATTCTAAATATGGATTATATAATGTGCTATCTCCCGTTGCTCCCATTAATGCACTTTGAGCACCTCCACCAGACATTCCTAATGTGAATATTCTATCAGTATTTCCTGGAATTGTATCATTATTAAATCTTAAATAATTTACTGCAGCTTTTAAATCTGTCACTCCCCAGGGAGCATTACCAATGAAATTAAAACCATTACTTCTACCTCTACAACCAGTTAAAACATAAACAAAACCAGCATTAATATAATTTTTAACATCCTCATTATTATATGATGTTGGTGCGGGATTTGCAGCATATCCTAAAGTATTAATAGGCATTATAATCGGGGCAGTTTTAACATTATAATTACCAACATTATTTTTATAGTTTAAAGTACAAGTATAAAATCCTTCATTATTTTTTATCCCATTGAAATATGCTCCAGGAACATAAATCCCCAAAGATTCATAGAATATTGAATTAGGATTTATACAATAAACAATATTTAACTGATAATAAATATTATTTACAATATCATAGGACCATCTACTCATATTTAAAGATAATTGGCTAGTTAATAAACTAATATTATATGAAACATTACCTAAGATTTTAGTTGGAATAGAACCAGGTACAGTAACAGTTATAATTTGATTATCCACAGTAATATTGACAGTGACAATTGAACCATAATTAAAAACATAAATACCTGTTGTAGTTATATATGGTGCAATAGTACCAGAAAATGTTACAGGACGAACAATTCTAGTTTTATAAGTACTACCTGTATTAGTAGTGTTTAAATTTGCAATGATACAAATGTCAGACAGAGTAAAGGTTAAAACTAAATAATTTTTAGGAGTAATATAAGTATTCTCTTCATATATTAAACTTCCATGATTACTATCAGAAAATGGGGTGTTATTTCCCCACCAATTATAAGAAACATCACTATTTACATTTTTAAGTTCGTTATAAATAGCATTACCTCTATTTATTGCAGTGTTATTAATTAAACTGGATCCATGAATAATAATTGTACTATAAAATGTGTAGATTGCACCACCATTAATTGCGGTATTGTTGATTAGTGTGCAATTAGAAATGCATACATTATCAGCAAAATTTATATTAATTGAACCA
>JAEZRD010000103.1 GCA_023440975.1 Methanobacteriota archaeon
TAATCTTCTTATAACAGTAAACCCTAAAGTATCTGAAGATAAAATATCTAAATTTTCAGGTAAACCAACACCATCATCCCAAATATACAAACTAGTAGAATCCTTTAAATCTTTTAATTCAACACAAAAATGACCTTTTTCACCATTAGGAAAAGCATGATTAATAGTATTCACTGCTAATTCACTCACCAAGAAACTTAAAGGCATAGCTTTATCAATATCAATAAAAACAGTTTCAATATCATATCTACGACTAATATTATTTGCATTTAATTTAACAAATAAATCACTTAAAACACCAACAAGTAATGATTCAACATTAATATTAGAAACATTATTAGATTTATAAACTTCTTCATGAGCAGTAGCCATAGCATCAATACGAGTTTGAGTCTTAGCAATAACATATTCCGGACGATCTTGATAATAACGTGAATCTAAACTTAAAAAACTACTAACCAATTGAAGATTATTCTTAACCCTATGATGAACTTCTTGTAATAAGAACTTACGTTCCTCAGATAATTGTTCTAATTCTTGTTCACGTAAAACTTTATCTGTAATATCATGAACAAAAGCTACAAATTCAACAGGAACATTATTTTCATCGAATTTGAATTCTGAAAAACTTTCAACATATTTAATATTACCATTAACCGTTTTTATAGTTGAAGTATGATTAAATCTAGGATTTTCAGGAGTCACTTTACTCATTTTCTTAGCAAAACTTCCTTTATCCTCAGGAATATTGAATAAATCAATTAAATCAATATTATCAGGATAATCTTTAGAATCTATTTCAAGAATATCATAAATTTCTGATGTCCATTTAAATTCTTCATTTTCATAGTGAACTAATGTAATTTTACTACCTTTTTGAATTATCCGAACATCTTCTTGTAATTGAAGTGCAGACTCCTTAGTTAAGGTTTCTTCAGTTACATCTTGTATAAATTTATGTATAGATAATATTTTACCCCTATGATCAAATTCAGCTACTAATCTAATATTTAAATATTTAAGATTACCTTCATTATCATATACGGTTCTAGTACCAGATAAAGTATTTTTTTCAGGAGATAATTCATCCATTGCTTTAGAGAATGCTTGATTATCTTCAGGTGTTGAAAATTCAGCAATTAAATCAACATCATTAGGAAAATCATCATGTTTAATTTTTAGAATATTATAAATTTCAGGAGTCCAAGTATATATCCCATCTTCATAGTAAGCTATAACTATTTTACTAAAACTACCTAAAGTATTTAAACTATTCTGTAAATCTAAAGCCTCATTTTTTGCTAGTTCTTCATTAGTTACATCTTGAATAAAACCTACAATATATAATAATTCCCCATCTTTATCGAATTTAGCTTTATTATGAACATATAAATATTTCAACTCACCATGAGCATTACGAATACGATATGAAACTTGATTAGATGGATATTTTGGACTTAAATTAAAATTATTAGTAAATTTCGCATTATCTTCAGGAACTACAAAATCATTAACAACATTTACATCATCAGAATAATCATCAGGACTAATAGCTAAGATATCATAAATTACAGGAGTAAAATAATATTTACCTTTTTCATATCTTGCAAAACCTATTTTACTAGTATCTTGAATTAATTCAAAATTCTGAGTTAACCTTAAAGTTTCTTTTTTAGCTAATGTTTCTTCTGTCACATCCTGCAAGAAACCTGTTACAGATACTAAATTATTATTCTTATCAAAATTACCTACAATTTGATATTTTAAATAGATTAAATTACCTTCACTATCATTTAACTCTCTTACAGTAGAACAAGTATTATTATTTGGAGTTAACATTTCTAAGATATCTAAAAATACAATTTTATCATTTTCAGATGCAAACTCTTGGATAATATCAACATTACTTGGATAATCTTCAGGATTAATTTTTAGAATATTAAAAATTTCAGGAGTCCATGAAAACTCCCCATTTTCATAATGCCCTATAACAATCTTACTAAAACCACCAACAATATCCAAATTCTCTTTCAATTCTAAAGCTTCCTTTTTAACCAATACCTCATCAGTCACATCCTGTTCAAAAGCAATAAGTTTAATAAATTCCCCTTCATCATCAAATGTTGCCTTTGCATAAACTGAAATAAATTTAAGATTACCTTTAACTGTTTTAACTCTAGATATTATTTTAAAATCAGGATTATCCACACTTACATTACTTATTAAATTGTAAAAAATCTCACGATCTTCGGGAAGAAGAAATAACTCATTAATTTCATTAGGAGAATAATCTTCAGGATTATCAATTTCAAGAATATTATATAATTCTTTAGTGTAGTTAAATTCACCATTTTCAAATGTTTCAATGAAAATTTTACTAAAATCTCCAATAATATCTAAATTTTCTTGTAATTCTAAAGCTTGCTTTTTAGATAATTCTTCCATTGTTACATCCCTTACAAAGGATATATATTCAATTATTTTACCTTCATCATTGAATTCAGCATCAACAGTATTATCTATTATTTTAAGGTTTCCTTTATGAGTATGGAGTGTTGTTAATTTATGACCATGAGGATTTTCAGGACTTAAGTTATTTATAAGATTTAACCAACTAGATCTTTCATTTTTATCTACATATTTTTTAAATATATCTTCATCATATGTTTGTTTATTTGATTCAATTTCTAACATATTAAAAATTTCTGGAGAATAATGGAATTCCCCATTTTTATAACTACTTATACCAACATTACTAC
>JAEZRD010000093.1 GCA_023440975.1 Methanobacteriota archaeon
GATTTGTTCTATTAAATCTGTACGTGTAACTATACCCACTGGAACATCATCTTCATCAACTATTATAAGTCTTCCTACATAATTTTTATACATCATTTCTACAGCATTCGCAATTTTCATATCTTTAGTTGCAGTTAAAACTTTATTACTCATTATATCTTTAACATATAAGTTTTCTTTTGATTCTGCTAATGCTTCTACTATATCTGTTAATGTTAACATTCCTATTGTTTTATTATCTTTTATTATTGGTGCACCTTCAATATCTTTATAGGATAATATTTTTGCTGCATCTCTTATAGAGTCTTCAGCTTTTAAGCTTATTAAGTTTTTAGATGCTATTTCTTCTATTGCATTTTTTGGAATGCTTCTTATTGTTGTAGTGTCTAATAATATGAGGTTGTCCATATCATCCCTACCAACTATTTCACCCATTATTCCTAGATTATTTACGGGTGTTGGGCCTATTGTAACTATATCCCCTATATTCAGGTCTTTTATGCTTCCTAATACTTTTATTGCTGCTTCACATTCTTCTGGACGTGGAACACTTGAGAATTCTATTTTTGCAATTGATAATCCCTCTAATTTTTCACCATTTCTGTGCATCGGTACTTTGAAAGAGTCATCAGAGACTGTTATGTTTAATGTTTGATATGCTTCAATAGTGGGCTTATAACCTCCGCGAGGCCCAGGAACTCCTTTTACAAGACCCAAACTTCGTAATGATTGCATTTGGTTACGAATTGTTCCAGGATTACGGTTCATTACTTCAGCAATATCTTCTCCTTTAACAGATTTACCTTTATTTGTTTGATATAAGTTTATTAAATTTTGTAAAATTTCTTTTTGCACAGAAGTTAACATGTTTTAACACCAATAAGAATTATAATAATATTTATAATGATTATTTATTAATAATTATTTTATTGGAAAACATATAAAAAGATATTGATTTAAATTTAGAAAAAATAGTAAAAAAAGAAAAAAATAGTGATTTAACAATGTTTATTTAACATATTGTTTAACATCACTACGAATAATACTGGAGGCATTATATTTTTTAATTTCATTTAACATTTCAGGGAATTTTCCTTTTGGAATTAAAACATTCACTTGAGAAAAGGATGTTCCCTTAGTAATTGTTGGTTCATCAGAACATAACTTATTTTCAACAAGATATTCTGTTAATTCTTTAACTACATTATTATTTACATTGAATTTAACATCAAAATATTTTCTAGCAAGTATAGCACCATATAATTGATCAAAAATCATTTGTGCTTTTTCCATTTTCTCTCCAGTACATGATACTCCTGCATATAATCCTGCTGAAGAGTGTAATATAGTTTCTAATTCTTTTAATCCTGCTTTTTTTAAGGAACTTCCGGTTTGAGTATTATCTACAATAAGATCTGCTCCTTTAGCAATATAAACTTCAGTTGCACCATCACTATTAATTACTTGGACTTTTTCATTGTCTCCATCAGTTAATCCTCTTACTTGTACAAATGGTACACTATCTCCATAAATTTCTTGATATCCTTTATTTTGCATCATAAATTTACGTGTTAAATTTGGATATTCTGTAAAACATAATATTGGTGTTTTTCTATCCTTATTTTTTCTAAAGAAATCAGTTAAATCTTCATATGGTGAGTCGTTTGGAACAGCTATTATTAATCTGGTTTCACCATAATCTAAATCTCCTAATTTAATGATATCATTATCACTTAATACGGATTCTTCTTTAACCCAGTCTTCACCTACAATTGCAATATCTACCATTCCTCGATTAAGTTCTACTGGGGAACTTTGGGGTCTTGTTAGATATGCTTCTATTTCTTCATCATTTACTATACTTATTTCAAAGGATTCATCACCAGGTTCATATCCTTTAACTTCATAACCTGCGTCAACAAATAATTGGTGAGTGTTTCCTCTTTTAACATTATTAAGACTTCCTTTTGGAAGTCCAAGGGTTATTTTTACCATTAACTAATCATCATCCATTTAATTTATTTTATTTTATTTTTTGTTAATTAATTAAAATTATTTTTTCATTGCTAAATCCATTATACTGAATTGTTTTTTAGCATCAGATGGTTTATCTTCAGTTGGAGGTGTAGTCATCATTTGACCCATTGCACCTTTCATGAAATCTTTATTTATTCTTTTTGAAACATCTGAGAAAATCATTTTATAAGCATCACATTGGGGGTCTACTGCTTGTGGTGTTCCATTAGATACAAGTGCATTATATGGACATCCTCCACGGCAGTATTTAATATAATTACATTTTTTACAGTCTTCATCAACAAAATCTTCAAATTCCATTAGTTTAGCCCATGCTTCAGATTTTTGTAAATCTTCCATTTTGGGTTTATCTTTAACATTACCCATTACATATTCTGGCATTCCACAGAAACGGTAGCATGGGTAAATACTTCCGTCTGCTCCTACTGCAAGTGTTGTTCCCATACAATCATTGAATGTGCAGAGTGTTCCTCTGCGTCTTATTGTACTTTTGGTTATATGATCTAGGTCCATTACTACGAATTCATCTAAATCATATAAATATTTATCTAACCAGTCAACTAATAGTTGTCCGTGTTCTTCTTGTGGTAATGCCCATGGGTCTGCATTGTCTCCTCTTAGTGAGGGTAATGCTGCATGGATTTTTAGTGTGTATCCATGGTCTTTGAAGAAGTCATAGATTTCATCACTGTAATTTTTAGAGTAACTTGTGAATGTGCAAACGAAGTTTACATTTACACCATTTTTTTGTGCTAATTCTACTTTGTTCATTGTTTTTTCAAAGTATCCTTCGCCACGTTGATAATCATTTATTTCTTTTGGTCCATCTATACTTGTACTTATATTTACATCATATTCTCCAAACAGTTTAGCTAAATCTTCTGTAAGTAACCAGAGATTACTTTGAAGTGAGAAGCCTTCAGTTTTATGAGTTGTACTTTCACTTAAAAGTGGTAATGCTTCTTTGTAAAATTCATATCCTGCAAGTAAAGGTTCACCTCCATGAAATGTGAAATGCACATCATCATCCCTGAATCCATCTAACCATTCATTAATTTGTTTGATTATACTTATATCCATTATTTGTGCATTATCTTCAGAACCCCAACAGTAACTACAATTTGAAGGGCATCCAAGTGTGGGTATAATCATTACATGATATGTCATAAATAATTACCTTAAATAAATCATTTTTTCTATAAATTTATAAACCAGTCTGGTTTAAACTATCAATAATTTTTCCTTTTTCCTTAATTTCTTCAGATTCTTTATCTCTGGAACCTTCTTGGAATACATGTCCACAATTTTCACATACAATTTCTTTTAATTCTGCATGTGCATGATGGTTATCAATCATTCGTCTTTTAACTATTTTATCAGTTGATCCACATTCTGGACATTTTGCTAACATTTCTTCAAGCTTCATTTTTCCCATTCCTCATTTTTTTTTAATTATTTTTTTTTAATTTCAAAATTTTCACATAAATTAAGTATATCATCAATTTGATCTATTTCTTCAAGCCATTCAATTGGAATTTCATCATAACCATAATAAATTCCAGCTAATCCACCAGCTACAGCTGCAGTAGTATCAGTATCATGACCTAAATTAACTGCAGTTAATACACAATCTTGAAAATTATTTGTATGAGTTAAACACCATATTGATGCTTCTAAAGTAGCTGTTACATAACCACTACTTAAAATTTCATCACGTGATACATCAAATATACTGCCATCAACTATTCTTTTGAAATTATTGTTTAATTCTTCCTGACATTCTGGTCGGGTTTCATAATATTCAATTGCAGTACTTATACCATTTTTTATTACATCTTCCAGTCCAATTCCAGAATCATTATTTATTAATTTTAATGCTATATTCACATATATTCCACAAGCCATTTGACTTCTAATATGCCTGTGAGTTAATGCAGATAAATTATGGATTATTTCAATTTGTTTATCCATATCCATGCAATTTTCTTCCAAATAATATGCTATTGGCAATATTCGCATTAGTGAACCATTTCCATTATCCCGTTCACCGTTTCCTCCACACATTATAGGATTTTTTCCATTACCATAATCAATTATTGCAGTTCTGGTTGTAATACCCATATCAAATATTTCCCCAGTTGCAGTGTAATCAGAGTCCATAAACCATGCATAAAATTTTTTCATCATATCTTCATAATCAATCCCATTAGTTAAACTATCTAATGTTGCTAAGGTTAAACTAGAATCATCAGACCATGTTCCAGCAGGTTGATTATGTGTACCATAACCATCCATTGAGTTTACAGGATTTTCATCAAAATATTTTCTAGGTTTAAATTCATAAGGCACACCTAATGCATCCCCTATAACTACTCCCATTATACCATCTTTAACTTTTTTCATAAAAATCACACAAAATTATTTTTTAATAGTTCTTTGTACTTTATCTTTACCAATTTTGAGTAATACTCCAACTCCATGAGTAACTGGATTTTTAGTTGAACTATCAACATCATATCTAACAGTTATTGGAACTTCAACTATTTTATAACCTGCCTCTGCGGCATCTGCGAGCATTTCACTTTCAATACCAAATCCAGTGTCTTTGAATCTGAAACAATTTAATGCTCTTTTACTGAATGCTCTAAATCCACTTTGTGAATCTGTTACATTAATTCCTGCAGAAATATTTGTAGCTTTATCTAATACTTGTTGACCTACTCTTCGGTATGCTGGTGTGTTTTCTTCTGGACCATTCATATATCTACTGCCATTTACTAAATCAGCTCCATCTTCCAAAACAGGTCTCATTATTTCAGGAATTTCATCAGGATTATGTTGACCATCACCATCAATTGTTATTATTATATCATAATCTAAGTCTTTTAAATAATCAAATCCTGATTTTAAAGCTACCCCTTTTCCATAATTAGTAGGGTGAGTTAAAACATGAGCTCCAGCTAGTAAAGCTACTTCTTTTGTTTTATCATCACTACCATCATCTATTAATAAAACATTATCCACATACTTTAAGGTTCTAAGTACTATAGATCCTATTGCTACTTCTTCATTATATGCAGGTATAATAGCTATTGACTTAACCATTATTGTCAAACCCTCTTATTTTTATGAATTAAACTCTAAAATTTTTTTTATTCTATTCTATAATAATATTTCATCCATTCTACAGTTCTTTTAATTCCTTCTTCTGGAGGGATTTTAGGGTCATGTTTTAAGTCTTTTATTGCTTTGCTGAAATCTATTGTTTTTACTTTTGTTGTGAAAGCTTCAGGTTCTGTGTATGTGATAAGGGAATCATCTTTTCCACATGCTTCTAGTACCATGTCACTGTATTGTTTGATATCTCTTTCCCATTCTTGTTTACTTCCTACATTGTAAACTTCACCTGGAATGAAATTATCTACGATGTTAGCGAAAGTGTTTGCAGTATCATCTACATAATCTATGATTCTTTTATGTCCCATATGTACACTATATGGTAAATCATGTAATGCTTTATATATGAATATTGGTATAAATCCTTTATATGGAGAGTAAGCTTCATGTGGACCGTAACAGTTTACTGGTCTTACTCTAACGGTTTCTGTATTGAACATTGTTGCTGAATTCATTACCATTAGTTCTCCAGCCCATTTACTTATTGCATAATCATTCATTTGATATGTGTCTGCTATTGGGTTTTTTTCCATTACATCTTCAGTCATGATTCCTTCATAATCTCCGTATACTTCTGCTGATGAGAAGCTTATCATACGGAAACCTAGTTTTTCTTGTAATCGAATCATGTTTTTTAAACCCATTACATTAGTTTTCCAAAGGTTTTCATAGTATCCTTCACCATTCCATCTTCCATATTCTGCAGCTAAATTGTATACATAATCAAAATCATCATTATCTTCGAATATTCTTTCCATTTGACGATAACTTCTGATATCCCCACGTACATAATCTGAGTATGAGTCACTGTATAAGTCTGCTTCATCTTCATGGTGTAGGAGGTCTGATGCTAAAACTTCATGTCCTCTGTTACGGAGTTCATTTACTAAGTTTGTTCCTATAAATCCACTTCCACCAGTTACTAATATTCTTTGAGTTTCCATTTTACTAATTCCCTTCTATTTTTTTAATATTATCGTTTTTATAAATTTGACTGATTTTATTTTCAGTTGTTACTGTTTTTTCATATTTGGTTAAGTTTTCAGGTTTCTTTTCTCGTAAGAAATCCCAGAAGCTTTGGTATTGGTAATCTATTATTAAGTCTTTTAATAGGTAATTTTCATCCATTATTTTATCTATATTTTCACTTATTTCATCGATTATTTCAAATAAATCATCAACATCTTTATTTAATCCATCTATTTTTTTATTTAGATTTTTATTTTCTTTTCTTTCTTTATCTAAGAGTTCTTTTGTTACTTTTGTTCGATGTTTCATTTTGTTATAATCTATTTTGAAATTAACTATTTCTTTGCTTTTGAGTTTTAATTCCATGGCTTTATATTTGTAGAGTTCTTCTTGTAGTTCTTGTTTTTCTTTAACTAATGGAGACATTCTATTTTGTAAATAAGTATTTCTAGTTTTTAATTGGTCATTTAATTGACTCATATTTTGGAGTTTTCTTTTTGTAATATCCAATTCTTCTTTTAGTGAACTCTTTCCATTAGTCATAAATTTAACTACCATTGAAATTTTTTTTAGAATAAATCGTTTTGAATATAATTTGTTAATTCTTTACGTGCGTCTTCATCACACATTGCAAATTCTAAGGAGGTTTCTAACCATTCTATACGGTTTCCTATATCATAAGATTTTCCATCAAAAACAGCACCGTAAATTGAGTCTAATTTTGAGAGTGCATCAGTTAATTGTATTTCTCCACCTTTTCCAGGTTCTGTATTTTCTATTTTTTCAAATATGTCTGGGGTTAGTACATAACGTCCCATGATTGCTAGGTTAGATGGTGCTTCTTTTATAGATGGTTTTTCCACTAGTTTATTTATTTTATATACTCTATCTTCTACTTGTTCTCCATCTATTATACCATATCTTTCTATTTTATTTTCGGGTACTTCTTCAACAGATATGGCAGAGGAGTTATATTTATTACATACATCTATTAATTGTTTAGTGCATGGAGTTTTTCCTTTTGTAATTGTATCTCCTAGCATTACTGCAAATGGTTCATCACCAATATGTTTTTCTGCACAGTAAATAGCATGACCTAATCCTTTTTGCTTTTTTTGTCTCACATAATAAATATCTGCTAGGTTACTGATTTCTTTGATTTGTTCTAAGTAATCGAGTTTTCCTCTTTCTTTTAGGTGGTGTTCTAGTTCAAATGATCTGTCGAAATGATCTTCGATTGTTCTTTTTCCTTTACCTGTTACGATTATTATATCATCAATGCCAGAAGCTACTGCTTCTTCTATAACATATTGTATGGTGGGTTTATCATAAACAGGTAACATTTCTTTTGGTTGTGCTTTAGTAGCAGGTAAGAATCTTGTTCCTAAACCTGCTGCAGGTATAACTGCTTTCAATAGATTACCTCCGATTAATGTATTGATATTTTACATAAAATTTTTGTAAAATTTTTAATAATTTATAATTTAAATTATTTTTATTTTTTAAAATATATAAAATTTGATAAATTAATCAATTGTAAAAACTAAAATTGTTTGTTAAGAAAAATAAGTTTTTTGAATATTTATTGTGTAAAATTGTTTTAAAAAAAGTTTTTGTTTAAATTTGGTTTTTTTGGTCTTTTATATAAAAATGGTGCGGGAGACGGGACTTGAACCCGCGAAGGGACTAACCCAATAGGCCCTCAACCTATCGCCTTTGACCACTCGACCACCCCCGCATTATCATAAATAAATAATACAGTAATAATCAATCTATTCATTAAAGTATTTAAACTTTATCCTTAAAAAAATATTATTCTAAAATAATTTCAACATCCATAAATTCACCATTACTTAAATCTTCAATAAGATTAGAATCCAAATCATTAGAAGCTTTATTTGCTTTAACCATTAAAGTTCTATTACAAGTATAATTACTTTTTCGACAAACAATATCAGTGGGATGAGTTAATGTTAATTCATTATCTCCATAACCATGAATTTCATCAAAACCATTTGAAGTTTTAAGTTTCATTATCACATGAGTATCATTATTAGCTAATTTGTTTTTAAAATCCTCTGGAAAATCTAACATAGATTTATCAATATCTACACCAATTATACAATCAGCAGTTATTCCAATCTCTGAATCTTTTGTAATTTCAAATGTGGATTTATGTTTACTTGTTACATTTTTATGGCCTTTAGCACGTATTTTAAATGTCATATTTTCCATTTTTATTAACTCTCCGGTTTTTTAATAGGTTTTATGCTGAATTTTAAAATAAACTCAAAACCATTAGCAGTTAAGTTAATTTTTGATTTTCCATCTAATTGATCTGCTAAAACAGCTACCAATTCCCGAGTTATTCCATAATCATTTACATGATCATGATTTATTCCATGACCATTATCATATATTTGTAATTTAAATTCTTCATCTTTTTTAGATAAATTAACATTGATGATACCAGTAATATTATTTTCTTTTAAAAAATCTCCATTGTCAAATCCATAATATATTGATCCAGTTATTATTTCATTTATGATTAAACCTAAAGGTATTGCTGTGTCTAAATCTATATTATAATCTATTACATCTTGATTGAAAGTTAAATTTGGAATATATGAGAATTGTGTTTTTAAATTTTCTAATAGTAACTTTGTATATTCATTAATATTTATTTCTGAAAAGTTCCCAGTTACATAAAGGTTTTCATGAACCAATGACATTGCTTTTATACGGGATTTACTTTCATCTAATGCATTTCTAACTGTTGGATCGTCTATTTGATATTTTTGTAAGTTTAGAAGGCTTATAATTATTTGCATATTGTTTTTTACACGATGATGGACTTCTGTTAATAATACATTCATTAAATCCATTGATGATTTAAGGTTACTTTCATTTTCTTTAAATTCTGTTACATCAACTGCAACTTGAACCATTCCGTCATATTCCTCATTTTTTATAATTGGTATTATATAACCTCTTAAAATAATATTTTCATCACCTACTGCATGATCCTTCATAGATTCTGTTGTTAAGTTTTGTTTTGCTTTTAAGTATTGTTTTTTCTTTTTAAACATATTTAATGAAGGGTCTAAGAAATTTTTACCCACTATGGTTCCTTTTTGTACGCTTAAATATTCATAAAAATTTGGATTAGCATATACAATTTCATCTTCTTTGTTGGTTACTAATACTGCATCATTTGTGAAGTTGATTAATTGTTCGAATAGTTCTTCTCTTTCTTGGGATTTTTCTTCTGCTATTACTCCATTCATATCATTTTCATTTATTTGTTTAACAAAAATGAAAATTACTAGGTAAATAAATGCTAATACACATGTTGCTACAAATGCTCCAATTAAGAAATTTTTAATTATTTGGAAGTGTAAATCAGCGAATACAAAGAATACTACTAGTAATAATATTACTAAAATGGATAGTGTGCATATTAAATATCTTGCTAATCTACTACTTGAAGTATTTAAACAAAAAGTTTTTATAACTCCTTTTGTAGGGAAAGAAGATATAAAACCTATTCCTATAAAAGAATACATTATGATGAAATGGAATGCTAAATTAAAATCATATGTCCCACTTTGTAAAAAGTAGAAGAATCCTGTAAATCCTATTAAAAGAATTATTAATGATAAAATTTGTGAAAATTTATAATTTTTTTGAAAAACTGTAAAATATAATAATACATATAAAAATGGAGTTAAAACTACATAAGGTATTAATGAGTGATTTAATACTGAATTAAAGGGGTTAGAAGTTATGGAGAATGTTAAAAATATTATTAATAAAAATCCAGTCAGGTAAAATAATATTTTTGTTATTTTCTTTAATTTAGTTGAATATTTTGAAATTGATAATAATGCTGTTAAAGATAATATTATTGCATAAGCATGACCGAATATGATATATTGGCATAATTGAATTGTTTGATTTTGTATTTCTGAAGGTGTTCTGAAAATGATTATTAATGCTGCTAATGCAAACATTATTTTAGCAAATAATGTTAATTTTTCAGCATATTTATAATCCATATGTTGTTTAGAGTAGTTTTCAAATGAATAGTCTCTATTCTTATTTTCAAACAATTTTTATTCTCCTTAAAAAAAATTGTATTATGTAACAGTTTATTATTTTTTTGTTTTATTTTGGATTGTATTTATAATTATCTAATAAAATTTATGCCATTACTATTTAAATCAATTAAAAAGAATAGTCAAATAAAAATTATAAATAATACAATGTTAAAATTAAAATTAATGAAAGGTACATACAATTTAATCATTTGTCAAAAAGAAAATATTAATATTAAAGTTGGTGCTATAGGTAATGACATAAAATTCCCTAAAGGTTATTATGTTTATACTGGTTCAGCAATGAACTCATTAACCTCACGAATTAAAAGACATTTAAGAAAAGAAAAAAAATTACACTGGCACATTGATTACTTACTAAAAAATGATAATAATTATATAAAAGAAGTTTTATTCACAATATCTGATAAAAGAGTAGAATGTGAATTAGCCCAATTAATTAGTGACAAAAGAGAAACCATAGACAATTTTGGATCTAGTGATTGTAAATGCAATAGTCATTTAACTTACTTTAAAGATTATGATACTGCTATTGAAAATGTAGAAAATGCTTATAAAACTTTAAACATGAAGTATCATGATTTAGAATACTTTAAAAAATTAGATTAATTATTGATTTTTAAAAGTAATAGTGACTTTAGTACCATTCAAACTTTCCATTTTATAAGTTCCATCAATTTGAGTAACAAGACTACTAATTAAAGTAGAGCCAATTCCAGTACCCTTAGATTCAGAAGTATCTGCTCCAACACCATTATCTTCTACAACAAGAACAAAAAGCTCGTTTTCTTTGAATAAATTAATAGAAATTATTCCCTCTTGACCATCAGGAAAAGCATATTTAATACAATTAGTTATTAGCTCATTTAATATTAAACCTAATGAAACTGCAATATCTATATTAATAAAAGCTTTAATCACATCGGTTTTGAAGGTTATATTATTAGAAGTTAAGTATGTTCCTTTAACTTCTAATACTAAATCATTAATGTATTCGTTAATATTCATATCTGCAAAATCAAAATTTTTATATAAATTTTCATGAACTAAAGCCATACTTCTTACACGTGTTTGAGTATTAAGAATTGCAGTCTTAGCATTTTCATCATGAATTTTATGAGATTGTAAATTAAGTAGGCTTATAATTATTTGCATGTTATTTTTTACACGATGATGAACTTCTGTAAGTAAAATATTTTTCTCATCAATACTCTTTTTTAATGCAGATTGTCTTTCAGAAGATTCTGTAACATCTAAACCAGTGATTATAATACCGTTAAATTCTTCATTTTTAATAAATGGAATTATCCATCCATTAAATAACATCTCTTTATTATTTATATTAATAGAGCGATCGTAAAATTTAGGTTGTAATGTTTCTTTACATTCTGTTATACCTTTATCCATTCTATCATTAATTAATAAATGATAATTTTTACCAATTATATTTTTATCTTGATTTAATAAGTCAAAAAATACTTGATTTGCATATGTAATTTTATCTTCTTTATCTATGACTAATATTCCTTCTACTGTATATTGTATAATATCTTCAAATAGGATTTCTCTTTTCTGAGATTCTTTTCTAGACTTTAAAATTTGATAATCACTGTAATTCATTTTATTAGCATAATAATACATTGTTATTAAAAGAAATACTACAGATCCAATTGATAAAATTAATTTTGACCATGTTTCATTAACTAATTGTGTGAAAGAATGTAATATCATTAAAACAAAACTTAATACCATGAGGAAGATAGTAGTTAATGTTAATATTCTTCTAGCTAAAATACTTCCAGTAGTGGTTAAACATAAACTCCTAAAAAGTCCTTCATCAGAACTGTAAGTTAAGAAAATTGAAGGTAACATTACAAAATATAACAAATATATTATGGCTAAAACTAGGTCTAATGTATCAAGATGCAAATAATAAAAGAATCCAAAGAATCCTATAAGCATTACAGCTATCGCTAAAACCTGAGAAAATTTATAATATCGTTTATAAATAGTTGAATAAAGTACAAAAGAAATCAATACAAACTTAATTATTCCAAATTCATAAATTGGAATAAAATAAGATAAATTAAAGATATCAAATAAATTTAAAATTGATATAGCTGTACATATTAATACTAAATAAAATATAATTTTAGAGTATTTTTTTAAATGTTTATCTTGACTAGAAAAAAGAACAAAAGAAATCAATACTAAAAGATTAAAAACATTATTAAAAGAAACTGTTTTTAAATTTGATAATAATCCAGAAAAATTTTCTTCATTTATTAAAAGTATCACTATACAACCAAATATCAAAAAATAAGCTATAATTCTAGAATATTTTTTCAAATTACTTACTAATTCTTTATTAATGAATTTGGAATACTTTTCCTTTTCAGTATCATTAGTAAATTTTTCAAGAAACATAAAAATATACAGCCTACTTTGTTTTATTAAACTTATATGAAGTATAATTAATTTATATTTATTAAAAATGGTATAAAAATTTTTTTAAAAAAAAAGTACTAATACTAATTAATTTAACTTTTTTCATTGTTTAATAGGAAATGTTATGTTGAGTCTAATACCATTTTCTGTGAAAGAAACATCTAATTTTCCACTTAATTGAATTGTTAAACCTTTTATAAGTTCTTGAGCTATTCCATATTTTTTAACACTCTCAGGTTCTATACCTGGACCATTATCAGTTATTTTTAATATATACTCTTGATTATTTTTAGATAAATCAATAGTTATAATACCTGTTTTATTAGTCTTTTTTAAATATTCCCCATTATCAAATCCATATAAAACAGATGCAGTTAAATTTTCATTAATTATTAAACCTAAAGGTATTGCAGTATCTAAATCAATAAAATCATCTATTACATTATCTTTAATTTCCAAATTAGGAATATAGGAATAATGTTTTTTCACATTATCTATTAATAAATTTGTATAATCTTTAATATTTATTTCAGAAAAGTTTCCAGTTACATAAAGGTTTTCATGAACTAAGGACATTGCTTTTATACGAGATTGACTTTCATCTAATGATTTTCTAACATTCACATCTTCAATTTGGTATTTTTGTAAATTTAAAAGACTTATAATTATTTGCATATTATTTTTTACACGATGATGAACTTCAGTTAAAAGCACATTTAACAGGTCAACTGAAGATTTAAGGTTACTTTCATCTTCTTTAAATTCTGTTATATCCACTAATGTTTGGATTATACCATTAAATTTACCATCTTTAATAATTGGAACTATATAACCACTTAAATAACGATTATTTTTATTATTGATTAAATAAGTAGGTATGAATTTTGCTTGTAAATTTTTTGATGTATTTATATAATCTTGTTTATTATGGAACATGTTTAATGAAGAGTCTAAATAGTTACGACCAATAATATTGTCATGTATATTATAATATTCATAAATTTTAGGGTTTGCATAGACAACTTCATCATTTTTATTTGTTACTAATACAGCATCATTAGTATAATTTATGAGTTGTTTAAATAGATCTTCTCTTTCTTGTGCTTCTTTTTTAGCCAATAATCTATCTATATCATTTTCATTAATTTTTTTAGCAAATAATAAAATTAATAAATATAATAATGTTAATACAAATGCTGCTAATAATGCTCCAATTAAAAAACTTTTATTAATTGCTATATGATAATCATCTACTGCAAAAAATAAAAATAGCATTACAATTACTAAAAAAGATAATATAGTGATTACATTTCTTGAAAAACGACTACTGGAAGTATTGAAAGTGAATATTTTTACAAATCCTTTTTCTGGGAAAGAGAATAAAAAACCTACTCCGGTAAATAAAAACATTAAGAGAAAATGGAATGCAAAGAACAAATTCAAATATTCAGGTTGTATGAAATAGAAAAATCCAAATAATCCTAAAACAACCATTGAAAAAGCTAAAATTTGGGATTCAAAGTAATATTTCTTAAAAACTGAGCAATAAAGCAATATAAACAAGAAAGGACTTAAGCCAAAATTGAATAGAATGTTTAATCCTTGAGAATAGAATGCTGATCTAAAAAATAGAAATATTCCAAAGAACATTACAAGTAAAATCCCAGATAAGATAAATAAAACTTTAATTAATTTATCCCATTTAACATTATATTTTGAAACAGTTAAAAAAGCAGTTAAACATAATACTAAAATATAAAAATGTCCAATTATAAAAATGGATAATAGTTCATTACTAAGACTGTTTAAATCCATTGAAAATGTAGATGATACCATTAAGATAACTAGAATAAAAAAAATTTGTGAAAGAATTTTTAATCTATTTATATATTTATAATCTAAATTTTTAGAGGAAAAATCTTCAAAAAATTCATTATTTTTAAGGGTATTAAACAATTTATTCAACCTCTACTTTTCTTTTATTACAAAGACATTCCATGATTTTTTATATTTAAAATATTATTTATTAAATTATCTAAAAATAATTTTTATTTTATTTTTCAAATTTGATGGTTACTTTTGTTCCATTATTTCCTTCAATTTGATAATATCCATTAATTTGCATTACTAAACTTTCAATTAAAGTAGAACCTATACCTGTACCTTTAATCTTAGAATTATTAGCACCTACACCATCATCTTGAACGATTAAAACATATTCATCGTTTTGCTCATAAAGTTTAACCCAAACTGTTCCTTTCTGCAAATCTGGAAATGCATACTTAATACAATTAGTTAAAAGTTCATTAATAATTAAACCTAAAGAAATTGCAATATCAATACTTATAAAAGCTTTAATCACATCAGTTTTAAATGATATATTAGAAGAGGACATATAAGTTGCTCTAATCTCATTAACTAAATCATTAATATATACTTCAATATTCATATCTGCAAAATCAAAATTTTTATATAAGTTTTCATGAACTAATGCCATACTCCTAATTCTAGTTTGAGTTTGGAAAATAGCATCTTTAGCTGCTTGATCTTGAATTTTATGAGATTGTAAATTAAGTAAACTAATAATTATTTGCATATTATTCTTAACACGATGATGAACTTCAGTTAAAAGAGCATTTTTTTCATCCATACTATTTTTTAATGCAGATTGTCTTTTTTCAGTATTTGTAATATCTAATCCTGTAATTATAACTCCATTGAATTTATCATTTTGAATAAAAGGAATTATCCAACCAGTTATAACTATCTCTCTTTTATTGGTTCTAAAAGTTTCTTCAAAAAATTTTGTTTCCAAATCTTCACTACATTTTATTATTTTATCATTGATTGGGGTTTTTGGGTATACTTCCAAGTAGTCTTCTCCAATTATATTATGATCATCCGTGTTAAATGCCTCATTGAATTCTTGATTTGCATATACTATTTTAAAATCTTTATTTAAGTATAATACTCCTTCAACAGTGAAATGTAATATATCTTCGAAAAATACTTCTTTTTGATGAGATTCTTTTTCTACTTTTAATTTTTCATAATCACTAAAATTAATTTTATTATTATAATAGAACATTACACCTACTAAAAACACTAAACACCCTATTCCTAAAATTAATTCTGAAGTGATTTCATTTATTGGAGTGTAATAATACATTATAATAAGCATAAAACAGAGCATTGTTAAAAAAAAATGAAGATGAAAGGAATATTCTTCTAGCTAATGTACTACTATCTGTGTTTAAATTTAATTGTTTAAAAATCCCTTTATCAGAACTATAAACTATGAACATTACTGAAAATAGTAGATAGAATAAAAAATAATAAAGTGAATATAAGGGATTTAAAGTACCGGCATGTAAAAAGTAAAAAAAGGAAAAAAATCCACAAATTACAACAACTAACAATAAGGATTGAGAAATTTTATAGTGGCGTTCATAAATTAAGGAATAAAGTGCAAAAACAAAAATTAACTTTCTAATTAAGCCCAATGAAAAGATTCCCTTAAAAAATATTATATAATTAGCTAAATTGAATATGTTGGCGTATGCAAATATAAAAAATACTATTAATACTATTATACAATAAAAAATAATTTTTGAATATTTAAAATAACGTTTATCTTTACTTGATAATATTAAAAAAGATAGTAAAATTAGCAAATTAAATATTGCATTGACTGAGAACTGTTTTAATTCAGATACAAAAATACCTGAGAAATTTTGTTCTGTTATTAATAAAATCACTAGACATGTGAATGCTAATAAATAAGCTATTATTCTAGAAAATTTTTTTAAATTATTAACTAGGGTTGTATTGATGAATGGAGAGTATTTATCTTGTCTTCCATTATCAACTTTGTTTATAAAAGACATTACTTTATTTTTCCAAATTTTTTTCTTTTTTTTAATTATTTAATATATAAATATTTAAATATAAAGTATAAAAATTTTTTTAAATAAAAATCAATGCTAAAAAAAAAAAATAAATTAAATGAATTGTTTGAAAAAGTCTTCAAAATCTTCATCATTTAAAGGTTCTGGAATTACATACTTATTGTTGGAAAATATTTTATCTGCAAGTTTTCTATATTCTTCTGCTTCTTCAGATTTTGGATATTTTTCCACTACCGTTTTTGCATCTAATTCACTTAATTGTATGAGGTTGCTTCTTTTTATTGTTCCTATAACTTGTGTTCCTATTTTTTCTGCAAATGATTGAACTATTTCTTCTTCATTTGGAGTTCCTTTACAGTTACAAATTATTCCAGCTAATTTTCCTTTTAATTTTTTGATTCCTTTACTAATATTGTTTGCTGCATATAGTGACATGTATTCTCCAGATGATACTATGAATACTTCATCAGCATAATCTTCACGAAGTGGAACTGAGAATCCTCCACACACTACATCCCCTAATACATCATAGAATATTATATCTAAATCTTTTTCAAATGCCCCTGCATTTTCTAATCGTTTCATTGCTACGATTACTCCTCGTCCTGCACATCCTACTCCAGGTTCGGGTCCTCCACTTTCAACACATAATATTCCATTATATCCAGTAAATACTAAATCATCCATTGGTGGTTGGTGATTATCTTTTAGTGTGCTTACTACTGTTGGTATTCTTTTACCATATAATGTTCTTGTTGTATCTGATTTAGGATCACAGCCAATAACCATTAGTTTTTTCCCTTCTTGACTGTATGCTGCAGATATGTTAGCTACTGTTGTGGATTTTCCAATTCCACCTTTTCCATATATAGCTATCTTTTTTTGTTTTTGCAAGTATATTAACTCCCATTTTTTTTAATTATTCTGTATCTCTTTTTAGTAATTTATAAACATGATCACTTTCTCTTAATTTATCTTCAATTGCTATTGCAACATTAGATCCTTTTGGAGCAAAGTTTATTGGTTTTTTGTCTATTTGCATAGAACTTATTTTATGAATTATAGAACCTGTTGTTGGTCCTTGTATCATTATTTCATCACCTATATGAAGGTCATCCCATATTCGTAGTTCTGCTACTTGTATTTTATTGTAATAATTGACAACTTTAGCTATGTCTTTTTTAATATATTTTGATTGGTTATCTTCACTTTTTTGATATGGTGTGTTGAAGTAGAATCCTGTGTCAAATCCACGGTTGAATACTTTATTTAAATCTTCCATCCATTGGGGATTATATTTATAGTTTCCAGAATCATATTCATTTATTGCTTCACGGTATACTCTTGTGGCTGTTGCCACATAATCGGGTGAGCGTGCTCTTCCTTCTATTTTAAATGAATTTACTCCTGTTTCCATTAATTCTGGAATGTGTTCAATTAGTGCCATGTCGTGGGGTGAGAAAAAGTTTGTCATGTAGGAGTTATCATATGATTGTGAGATTATGAATGATTCATCTTCACATTCTGATGTGTTGATGACTTTTGAATTTTTATTTCCTTCATAACTTAGTTTCCATTCTTTTCTACATGGTTGTAGGCAGTCTCCGCAGTTTGCGCTTCGACCATATAATCCATAGCTTAAGAAGCATCTTCCACTTATTGCCATGCACATTGCTCCATGTATAAATATTTCTGTTTCTATAGGTGAATTGTGTGCTATTTCACTTATTTCTTTTAAGGATAGTTCTCTTGAGAGTATTGCTCTTTTTACTCCTAATTCTCCTAATATTTTTAATGTATCTGTGTTTGAAGTGTTTTCTTGCACACTTAAATGTACTTCTAAATCATTTTCTTTTACTGGTTTAATTAGTCCTAAATCAGATATTATTATTCCATCTGCTCCATATTCTTTTATTTTTGGTAATTGGTTTTTTACTTTTTCAATATCTGGATTTTTCATCATGGTATTTGTGCAGATGTATAATTTACTTCCATATTCTTTTGTTAATTTGGAAGCTTGTTTTATATCTTCTAATTGGAAATTATCTGCATTGGCTCGCATGTTTGCCCCATCTAATCCAATATATATTGAGTCTGCCCCATTTTTTAGTGCTGCAGATAAACTTGTGAAATTTCCTGCTGGTGCTAGTAATTCTACCATGTAATCAATTATCCATTATTTTTATTCTTAAAAATTTAAAATTAATATAATAAAAAAAAAGTTTAAATGTTAAAAAAGTTTAAATAAAAAAAAATTTAAAAAGAATTTAGAATTTGTAATATGATTCAACAGTTGCTGTATCAGGTATGCATGTTGGATATTCTTCGGTAATACAACCTAAGCATAGTTCTTCTCTATCAAATCCAATTGCTTCAATTAAATTTTCTATACTAATGTATCCTAAAGTTTCTGCCCCTAGTTTTTGTCTTATTTCTTCAACAGAATAGTTTGCAGCAATTAACTCTTTTTTAGTTGCCATAGCTACTCCATAGTAACATGGACTTATTACTGGTGGGCATCCTATCATTAAGTGAACTTCTTTTGCTCCTGAATCTTTTAAAATTTGTATGAGTGATTCTGATGTTGTTCCTCTTACTATACTGTCATCAATTAGTACGATTTTTTTGCCTTTTAATTCTGAAGCTAATGGGTTTACTTTTAATTTGACTGCTATTTCCCGTTCTTCTTGTGTTGGCATGATAAATGTTCTTCCAACATAACGATTTTTAATTAATCCTTCACCATAAGGTATTCCGCTTGCTCTTGAGTATCCTATAGCTGCAGGTATGCTTGAATCGGGTACAGGCATTACTACATCAGCATCATCTATTGGGAATTGTTTGTATAACATTTCCCCTATTTTTTTACGTACATCATAAACTGTTTTCCCATCTATTGTACTGTCTGGTCTTGCAAAGTAAACATATTCAAACATGCATCTTGCAAGTGGGAAATTACCTGCTATTTCTAGAATATGACTTTTAACTTCATCTCCTTCAAAGTATAATACTTCTCCAGGTTCTAAATCACGAACATATTCTGCATTTATAACATCTAAGGCTACAGTTTCTGATGCTGCAATGTACATACCATCTTTTTTACCTAAGACTAATGGTTTAATTGCTCTAGGGTCACGGACAACATATAAATCATTGTTAATTAAAATTGTTAATGAGTATGATCCTACTATATCTTTTGAAACATTTTCTATTGCATCTATTATATTATCTGTTCTTTCATGTTCTCTTTTAATTAAGTAACATAATACTTCTGAGTCTGAATCTGATTGGAATTCATACCCTTCATCGATTAATTCTTTTCTTAATCTGTAAGAGTTAACAATATCTCCATTATGAGCTATTGAAATATATCCTTTATCAAAATCAGTTACGAATGGTTGGGAGTTTTCTAGTTTGGATTGTCCTGTTGTTGAGTAACGTACATGTCCAATTCCAACATTTCCAGATAAATTTTTGATTTGATTATCTTTAAAAACATCTGTTAATAATCCCATTCCACAGTAAAAGTTTAAACCTGAATCATGATTAAAAGTAGCTATACCGGCTGATTCTTGCCCTCTATGTTGTAAAGCATACAATCCATAATAAATTAAAGAGGAAACATCCATATCATGATTGATAGAACGCACTCCTATAATCCCACATTTATCTTGCAATTTTATAATCTCCGTCTAATATAGAAAATTTAACTTCAAAAAATAACATTTTTGTATATTTAATTTTTTGAATGTCATAATATATAATAATTATTTTTTTATATAAGAATTATTTTTTATTTAATCCCAAAAGTTTTGGAAACTATTTGGAACTTCATAATCTTTATCATTATCTTTTTTATAATCATCATTTGATGAGTTATTAAAATTAGCATTATTGTTTAAGTAAGTATTTGAATTAGTATTTTGGTTATTTATTTCATTTTCTAAATTTCCATTATCATTTTCTAAAAATATTAATGTTGTTCTAATAATTTTTAACCAATCTATTGCTTCATCTTTTGTTTTAGCAACTATAAATCCTTGACCCACTACAATATTTAATGGTTTGAAGTGATTAGTTGCTATTATAACTTTTGATTCATCATTTAATATTTCATTAAATGATTCTTCCCATAATTCTTTAATATTGAATACTTCAAGTAAATCTTTTGAGTATATGTTTGCAAATTGTGATTTAAAATTACTGTAATCTGATTTTATATTGTCTAAACTTAGTTGTAAGCTTCTGATTTGATCTGTTAAATCTTCGTTTTTACTTGATAATTCTTTTGCTTGGGCAATTGCACGATTATTTTCTAATGATAATTGTTCATTTATTTCTTGATTTTTATTATAATCTAATTGTAAGTTGTATAATTGTTTTTGAACTTTACTAATATCTGTGTTGTTTAATATTGAAGTTAATGAAGCTCTAATTATACTGTTATGTATTTCATTCTCTATTGGACTTAAATCTGTTGAATTTAAGTTGTTTGATTTTGAAAATATTAGGTATTCTATGTAATTGTAACTGGTTTTTAATTCTTTATAATATTCTAAGAATTGTTCTTTACTTTCATTTGTTAATTCTGTTGCTATTAATATTATATCTGAATCAAGTGTTGCTTTTTTAGCTATATCCATATCTGTTGTTGGTATTATTGAAGATACATTCATATTATAGTTTTCTTTAAGATTCATATTGTTTATAGCTTTGATTAATGTTTCAGCTGATTTTAAATCTTTGACTATTATTCTAACATCTAAAATATGATTATTATATTCATAATTTTCTTCTTCATAAGAGTCTTCTTGGGAATAATTATAATCTTCATCTTCATCTATTTGGAAGTTTTCTATGTCTATGTTGTTTTCATTTTCCATAATTAATTACCAACTCAAATTCTTTTTTTATTCATTATATTTTTTATGCCATTTCCAAGCTGTTTCTACAATTTTTTCTAGAGTATCATATTCTGGTTTCCAATTAAATTCTTCTTGTATTTTACTGGAGTCTGCTATTAATTTTGCTGGGTCTCCTTTTCTTCTTGGTTTAACTATTGTTGGTATAGTTACATCGGTAACTTTTCTACATACATCTATAACTTCTTTTACTGAGAAACCATTTCCATTTCCTAAATTAAATATGTTTGATTCTTGTTTTTCTTTTAAGTAATCATATGCTAAGAGATGGGCTTTTGCTATATCGTTTACATGTATGTAATCTCGGATACATGTTCCATCGGGAGTGTTGTAATCATCTCCATATATTGAGATGAAGCTTTGTTTTCCTATAGCTGTATCTAATATTAATGGGATTAAATGTGTTTCTGGATTGTGCATTTCACCAATTTCTGTATCTGGATCTGCACCTGATGCATTAAAGTATCTTAATGAAATATAATTTAAGTTTCCTTGTTCAGATTCTCTTTGTAATGCTTTTTCAACTAGCAATTTTGATTGACCATAAGGGTTTATTGGTTTTGTTGGTGCTTTTTCATTTATTGGCATTTTTTCTGGGTTTCCATATAATGATGCTGTTGATGAGAATATGAAATTTTTAACATTATTTTCTTTCATGATTTTTATAAGGTTTAATGTGTTTTGGAAATTGTTTTTTAAATACATTGCAGGATGTTGTATACTTTCTGGTACTGATGTGAATGCTGCACAATGAACCACTCCATCTATATCATAGGATTTGAAAATATTATCTAATTGTTCTGAATCTCTTAAATCAGCTTCAATTAGTTCCCCCCATTTAACTGTATTTTCATATCCACTTACAAGATTATCTAATACTATTGTATCATAGTTGTTCTTATTTAGTGCTTTGTTGATATGTGAACCTATGTATCCTGCTCCACCTGTTATTAAAATCATGATTTTTTAAACTCCTTATAAAAAAAAAATTTTTCTAAATAATTTTTTTTAATGTCATTTATATTAGTTAAAATATATTATTGACTTTATTTATATGTTTTTTCCCTTAAAAATTAGTATTTATTAGAGATTAAGTGGGAATATAAAAATTTAATAAAAAAAAGATAGTAAAAAAAAGTAATTAATAGGTAAATTTAGAATAATTTACCTAATTTAAGTACAGCTTTTGGTGATACTTTGATTAAGTTTTTAACAAGTTCTTCTGTGTTTGCTTTTTCAAACTCAACATCTTGGAAAGCAACTGCGACACTGTTTAATTCTTTATCACTTAAGGATAATAAGTAGTCTTTTACTTTCAAGTATTTTTTCATTTCGTCACCAATTGCGTCTCTTAAGTTAGTATCATATTCTTTAAGACGTTTTGCACTGTAATCTTCATCTTTAATTGCATCTGCAGCTACTTTACCTGCGTGCATTCCACCAGTCATACCACTGATAATTCCTCCACCAGTTAATGGGTTTACTTGGCTTGCTGCATCTCCAACTACCATAAGGTTGTCAGAATAGATTTTTTTGTGGATTCCTCCTACTGGATCTCCACCTACATTCATTTCTACAGGTTGTGCATCTTTTAATGCAGGGTTGGTTTTTACGAAATCATCTAAATATTCTATTGCAGGTTTTTCTGCCATTTCTGCAATTACTGCTAATCCCACATTAGCAATGTCTCCTTCTTTAGGGAAAATCCATACGTATCCTCCTGGAGCTACACTTCCGAAGAAAAATTCAATTACATTTTGGTCTTGGAGTTTTACATTACACATTTCGTATTGGATTCCAGATTCCATATTTTTAGGTTTGTTGTATGTGGTTTTTAGTCCTGCCCATCTTGCAACATGTGATTCTGGTCCGTCTGCAGCTATTAAGATTTTACATTTGATTTCGAATAGTTCTCCCATTTTTTCACAGGTTACTATGAATCCATCTCCATCTTTTCTTACACCTTTTGCTTGTGTTTTTATGAATATTTGTGCACCTGCTCTTGCTGCATCCATTGCCATGTACTTATCGAATATTTTTCTTTCAAGAATGTATCCTGCTTCTGGTATTTCTATAGTATCAGTTGTTAACCATACATCGGTTCCATCTGGAGCTACGAGTCTTACACCATCTAGTTCACGTGTTACCCATCTTGGGTTTACTTCTACTCCAACTCTTTTAAGTCCATTTTTTGATACTCCTTCTGCACATCTTTTTGGAGCTCCAATTTCTGCTTTTTTATCCATTAATATTACATCTGCTCCGCCAAGTGCTGCATGTTTTGCTGCTGTGGAACCTGCAGGTCCAGATCCAACTACTAATACATCAGTTTTTATCATAAATATCATAATCTCCTAAGGTTTATTCTTTTTCTAAAGCGTGTAAAGGACATGCTTGTACACAGAAATCACAATTTTCAGTACATTCTTCATCATCAAAAACTAAACTAGTTTCTTTTACTTCAATACAATTTTTAGGACATATTCCAGCACATTCACCACAATATGAACACCAATCTTTCACTATCATTTAATTTCTCGCTCCATTATTCCTATTGTAAAATAATTATCATTATTGTTAAGATAAATTCTGTTAAAATGAAAAAAAATAATTTATTTTTATCTTAAATTAGTTGTTTAATATAAAAATCATAAGTTAAAGTTTCATAAACTTATAATATCTTAAATATAATCTAATATCATATATATAGTTTTCTAATAAGATTATTAAACTATATTTGTTAATAAAAAAAGTAGTATAAAATTAAAAATTATAAATAAAAGTTTAAATAATGTTAGGGACTCTTAAAGCTGGAGCTAATGGTTTAATTTTAGCAGGAGTTCCTATTGCTAAATAGAATGGCGGTACACTTCGTGTAACAACTGCTCCTGCAGCTACCATAGCACCTTCACCTATTTCTAGATTAGATAAGAATGTGGTATTAGCACCTATTGAAGCTCCTCTTCTTATACGTGGCCCTTTAAGTTTGTAATCTACACGTATAGGATATCTATCATTTGTAAAACATGCACATGGACCTATAAATACGTTGTCTTCTATTATTGTGTTTCGTGGAATGTATACATTAGATTGTATACTTACATTATTACCGATTACACATTCTCCCTCTATGACAGTATTTGTACCTATAAGTACATCGTTTCCAATGTTAGTTTTCTCCCTAATTACTACATTGTGTCCTGTTTTAAAATCATCACCAATTATAACATCATTGTAAATTATACTGTTAGATCTAATAACCAGATTTCGTCCCACAACTGGTTCTTTACTAAATCGTTTATAATTCACTCCTAATTGAATATTATTTCTGCGTAATTGCGGATCTTCAGCAGTTGCTTCTTCCCCCAATATTCCTAAGAATTTTGCCATTATTTCCCAATCCCCACATTGATTATAAACTTTTTATAATTTTTATAAAATTTTACTAAAAAAAACTTTTTAGTAATAGAATATATACTTGGCAAAGTATTTAAAAATTATGAAAATTAAATGAATAATTAATAAAAATTAATACTATTTTTTGGTGAAAAATTTTGAAAATTGATGAAGAATGTTTACTAAATAAAATTCAACAGATAAGAGAAGACATTGGTCATGATAAAATCGATATCAATATCCATGAAATTATTTATAAAGAAGATATTGATGAGTTATGGATTATAACAACTGATAGGCCAGATAAATCTGCTATTATTGGAAAAGGTGGTTGGGTTGTTGGTAAACTACGAGAAGAGCTTGGTATAGGTAAGATTCATGTTGAGAGTTATATGGATTTTTTAACAAAGAAATATAGGATGGAACTATCTTTAAATACATTAAATAAGTTTTTAAATGATAATCCTGATTTTGAAATTCCATTAAGTAATCTTATAAATCTTGTTTCATCTAAGATTGATGATATTTATAGTTTTTCACTTGATTCATATTTTAAAGAGCATGATTTTGTTGAAAGTTCTAATCATGCTGCTGTTGTTGCTTTATCTGGTGGAGCAGATAGTTGTTTTTCATTAGTAGTTGCTAAGTACTTAGGTTTTAATCCTATTGCTGTATCAGTTGATCCAGGAACAATTGTTTTACCTAAGCAGTTTAAGGAAAACATTGACAGTATTTGTAAAGATTTAAATGTTCCTCAGGTTTATATTCCTGTTGAATATGGTGAAATTATTAGTGAATCATTAAATGGGCGTTTCCATCCTTGTGGTAGATGTTCTAAGGTTATTGAGAGTACTGTTTTAGATTTTAGTTTGAATAATAATATTCCTATTGTTATTTTTGGGGATATGTTATCTACTGGAAGTCAATGCATTACAAAACAGTATGTAAATAATGAGGAGATTACTCGTTTAAATTTACCTGCATGTATATCATCTACTAAAATGGAGCATAAGAGTTTAAATAAAAATTATAACCTTAAAGAAATTGATGGTTTTGGTTGCCCTCTCCTATATGAAGTTCATAAAAAACATCCACATATGAAAAAATATAGTATACAAAGAATTTTACGTGAAACACGTTCTGGTGCACTTGAACCTGGCGAAGCATTATCTTTAATTTGGAGCTTTTATAGAACCGAATAAAATTTTAATCAAAAGAAACATAATAATTAATTAATTCCTCAAAAAAAAATTATGCAGGTGAATTTAATGAAAAAGAAAATTTGTCCAAGATGCGGATCTGAAAATGTTAAATGGATAATTCCTCAAGTCTGGTCCCAATGGTTATGTTATAATTGTGATTATACTGGTCCTGTTATAGAAGCAGATGATGAATTACAAAAAGAGATTCAAGAAAATTGGACTGAAAATAAAGATGAAATATTACGCGAAGAAAAAGAACACTTTGATAAAACATTTGAGGATGAAAGTGAATTTGATGGCGTTGATTCTGAAGATTTAACTGAAGATGAATTAAATGAAAAATTAGATAAATTATTTGAAGAAAATAAATAAGAAAGAAAATTAATAAATTATTCTTTCTTTTTTTATACTTTAATTTCATTATCCATTAAAGAATCATTATTATTCTCGAGAAGTTTACCATCTAAAACTTCAATAACACGATCAGCTAATTTTGCAACATTCATATCATGAGTTACAATAATTATTGTAACATTCTTTTCTTTATTTAAAGAGTTTAACTTCTCTAATATTTTACTACTTGTTTTAGAATCTAGAGATCCAGTTGGTTCATCTGCTAAAACAATTGACGGGTCATTTGCCAATGATCTTGCAATAGCGATTCTTTGTCTTTCCCCTCCAGATAATTGGTTAGGTTTCATTTTTGCTTTATCTTCTAAACCAACATCTTTAAGTAAACTTAATGCTTTTTCTCTTTGTTCTTTACTGGATAATTTTCGTGTATACATTGGAATTTCAATATTTTCCACTACAGAAAGATTCGGTATCAAATTGTGTAATTGGAATATGAATCCTACTTTTTCTGCTCGGAATTCATTTAATTTTTTATTTTTCTCTAAATCTATTCCACCGACTTTTATTGTTCCACTGTCTGGAATATCTAATGCTCCTAACATGTGTAGTAATGTTGATTTTCCACTACCTGAAGGCCCTATGATTGAAACAAATTCTCCTTCTTTAATGTTAAAACTTATACCATCTAAAGCTTTTACTTTTCCTTTTTCATAGGTTTTTATTAAGTTTTTAACTTCTACTACGTTTTCACTCATAATCTTAAACCTCCATTTTT
>JAEZRD010000111.1 GCA_023440975.1 Methanobacteriota archaeon
GATTCAGAGTATATGCTATTAGCATCTTCTTTAGCATAATTATGTTTGAATGTGGAATTAGAAATTATTATATTAGATTTAGAGTATATAGCACCGGCGGTATTTCCTACACTATTAGATCCAAAATAACAATTAGTAACATTAACAATACCCATGGAATAGACTGCACCTCCAAAATTAAAAGCAAAATTTTGGGATAAATTACAATTTATAAGATTTAAATTTCCTTCAGTATAAATAACTCCACCATTTTTTAAATCTGAATCAAAAGATAAAGAACCTCCTTTTAAATTTAAACTTTTAAGAGTTAATGTATTACCAGAACCATTACAAATAAAAATATTACCATTTTGATAAGCATCAAAAGTTACATTACTATTATTATAATTAGATATTGTAACATTATTTTTAACAGTTAAATGTTCTTCATAAATTCCTTCCATAACATAAATTGTTGCTGGATGATTTAATGAATTTACAATTGTTAATGCATCTTTAATTGATTTAAATGGATTTTCAATTGTCCCTATAACATTATCTCCTGTGTAAGAATTATTCACATAATAAATATTAGTATCCGGTATTATGAATATATTTAAACTTAAACTTTGATTATTAATAGTTGCAGTGATAATATCTTTACCTAAACTTTTTGCAGTATAATTAGTAGTAGTGTAATTATTGAAATTATCCGCCATAACATTTAGATAACCATTTAAAACTGTGAAACTTACATTAACATTTGATAAACTTATATTTTCAGGTAAATTGCTTATAACTTCTGAGCTATTAGTAATTTTATTAAGTGAAACTGTAAAACATGAATTATTATTAGGACATAATAATTCTTCAGATTGTGATAATGTCATTATAATCCAATTATTAGGAGTAACATATCCTTTTTCATTAGCATATATTAATTTATTATTAGTTGTGAATGGTGTGTTATTTCCCCACCAATTATAATCTGTAGAACCCAAATTGTTAGTCCATATAGCTTTACCATAATTTGCTGTATTATTATAAAATATAGAACCATTTACATTACAGGAATCAATTGTGTTTATAGCACCACCCCTATCAGTTGCAGTGTTATTAATAAAATTAGATCCAGACACATTAATGTTAACAGCATATATTGCTCCACCTTGTGTAGCTGAATTATTTACAAAAGAACAATTAATTATATTACAATTTCCCTCTGAGTAAATTGCACCACCTTTATTAGTTACAGTATTATTAATAAAACTAGAATTAATTAGAGTAAGATTACCGTTAGTATTAATAGCACCACCACTAGTAGAACCATCACTTAAGTACCCTATTCCATTAATTAAAGTTAAACCATTTAATGTTAAACTAGTATTTGAACTTGGAATGTAGAAAATATAACCTTTGTTACTTGCATCTATGAATACATTTGCATTATTATAAGAACTTAAAGTTAAATTTTTACTAATTTCTTGATTATAAATACTTGTGTAATTTCCACCAGTAAAGTAAATTGTTCCACCATCATTAATATAATTATAAGCATCAGCCCAGTTTGTAGTATTCTCACTTGAAATTCCAGATCCAGTTCCATCTGGACTAATATATAAAATATCAGAATTAGAAACACTAATTTGATTAGTAGAATTCATATTTATTGATTTTAGTTGGGCATTACCATTACAAACTGTTTTTGTATCAGCAAGCCCTGTAGTTTCCGGATAATCACTTGAATTATCAGATTGTGCAAGCTTATTTAAGCTTGTTACATTGTTTCCTATATCATTAATGTTAATAGTATTAGTAGACAAACTTATAGTATTAGATGTGGTTAAATTTGTATCTGTTGCACTAACCCCATTTAATGCAACAAGAACTATTAAAATTAATGATAGAAGAAGAATAAATTTATATCTTCTCACCATATTCTTTTTTCATTCCTATTTAATTTTTTATTTAATAACTAATCCAAAAAAAATTTGTAAATAAAAAAAAATATATTCTTATTTACAATTAATAATCTAAATTAAGTATATATAAATATTTTCAAATTTATTTCATATAAAGCTGAACAATTCACCAAATACGAACCAATACACAAAAATAGAACAATAAAAAAAAGGAAAAAAGAGGTTGACTCATAATTTTTTTATTTTATTTTTTTTTCTTTCTTTTTTTTCCTTTAAATTTATATATTAGGAAGTACAATCTATTATTATAGTTTTAATAATTTTTGGTTGTGTTTTTTATGGTTTTGAAAGATGATACTATTAATCAACAGCTTTTGGTTCCTTTGGATTTGAGAGATATTATTCCTGAGGATCATCCTTGTTATTTGATTGAAAAAATTGTTGATCGTATGGATTTATCTGATGTTGAGGATAAATATCGTTTATACTGCTGGTGCTCATGCTTATTCTCGTAGAATGCTTTTAAGAATTGTTATTTTAGCTGCTTTTGATGGTGGGCTTTCTGGTCGTGAAATTGAATGTAGAACTCGTACAGATATTGGGTATATGTATCTTGCAGGTATGCAGAAACCTGATTTTAGAACAATTAATAGGTTTAAAGTTGATAATGGTGATTTGATTAATGATGCTTTTAAAATGACAATTTCTGTTGCTAAAGAAAGGGATTTAGTTAAATTGAATCATATTGCTATTGATGGGACTAAAATTAAGGCTAAAGCATCAATTAATAATTTAACTGATGAGAAACAGTTAGAATTGTTGAAAAAAATTTTAAAACACAGTATAGAATTGAATGAAGAAGAAGATGAACTTTTAGGTGAAAAATCCGGTAATAGTGTGCCTCCAGAACTCATAGATAAAGAATCATTCGATAAAATTTATGATAAAGTGCAAAAAAGTATGAAAAATGATAAAAATGAGTATAAGCTTCGATCCAGTAGTAAAAATTTATTAAAACAAGCATCCCAAAGTGAAAAAGGACGAAAAAAGGTTTTAAATAAAATTGAGAAAATTGAACAAGAATTAGAAAAAACTCCTCAAAAAGTTTTAAGTGATGAATGACCCTGAAACACGTTGGATGAAGAATAAAAAGAACCAATGGGAGTATGATTACAATTTACAAATAGGAGTTGATGATTACAGTGGAATTATTTTATCCTGATGGATTAAATAATCATCCCACTGATTTTAAAGAATTAATACCTCAAATTGAAAATATTAAAGAAAATATTGGAGAATTACCTGCCAATACTCAAATTTCAGCAGATAATGGATATTCTACAGATAGGAATATGGAATATTTAGAAGAAAACCAATTAGATGGTTATATTTCAAGTAGAAAATTAAGTAGAAAGCTGAAAAAATACAATAGGAAAGATAAACCTTATTCTAAAGATAATTTCACTTATGATTTTAATAAAAATGCTTATATTTGTCCAGAAGGACAAATATTAGACAAAATTGGAAAATACAAAGAAAGAAAAAGAACAGTTTACTGGACCAACAACTGTAAAACAATGCCCATGTTAAAGAAGAATGCTGTGGCAAATACAGAATTAGAACAATAACAGATTATGGGAACCCTAGTAAAATCAGAATGCTTCATAAAATGGAGAATGAATGGGCCGAAGAAATATATAAAAAAAGATCAAAAACTGTAGAATGGCCATTTGGAAATATAAAAAGAAACATGCGTATCGTAGAGTTCAACACCACAGGAATCGAAAGAACACTAACAGAAGCAAGATTATATGTAATCGGACACAATTTAAAACGAATACACAAAGAAATAATAAAAAACCAAATCATACACATACAAAATAAACAA
>JAEZRD010000029.1 GCA_023440975.1 Methanobacteriota archaeon
ACTAAGTGTTATTTCAAGTGTAATTAAATTTAACCTATATAAAGTATTCTTTTTAAAATTAAAGAATATTAATAAAAAAAATTGCACGAAGTGCAATTTCAAATGAAAATAAAAAAAATTAAAAAAAAAGTAGGGTTTCTACAAAGCCTTTTTTTTATAATATTTTATTATAATATCCTTTGTAGAAGTCCCTACTTTTTTGTAGGGGGTTTGATTTGTGGATAAAATGAAAAAGAAAAAAAATTTTAAAGTTTTTAATTTTAATTATTTTTTATTGTGTTTTATGATATTATTTATGGGATTTGATGTATTTTTAACATTCAAATTTGCATAATTACCTACTGTTGCAAGGAGAATATAATCTGTATCATTTTTTTTAATAGTAAACATTAAAATGGTATGTGTTATTCTTTATGTATTGTTCTTTTTTCTTTTTTTTTTATTTGATGTTTTTCTATTTACTTTATGAAATCTATTTTATATAGTATGGTTTTAAATATTTTAAAAATTATAATATATTTTATAATTTATGTTTCAACTTATAGTAGGTGAATTTATTATGTATGATGTAACTAAAATTAGTAAAAGTAATCAAGTAGTTGTACCATCAAAATTTAGAAAAAAATTTAATCTTAAACCTGAAGATCATTTAGCTTGGAGAGATTCAGAAAATAATGATGAAATTATAATCACAATACAAAAAAAAGTAAGTGCTGAAGACATAACTGGATTAATAAAAGAAGAACTACCATATAATAGTGTTGAAATTAAAAAACGATGAAGTAAAAGGATATAAATGGTAGATAATCATGTTATTTGTAGATGCTTCATACATAATTGCTTTGGTGGTTGAAAAAGATCAATGGCACACTAGAGCAGTGGAATTACTAGATAAAGTAGAATCCAGAAATAAGATTATTTCAATGCCCATGGTGGTTGAGACAATAAACTTAATTGGTAGTTGTCATGGGGGAAAAATTGGAGTAACTGTTTATAATTATATAAAACAGAATTATGAAATAATAAATAATGATACTTTATTAGATGAATCTATAATTAATTTCTTAAAATATGAGGGTACTTTATCATTAGCTGATTCTACAGCAATTACAATTATGAAACAAGAGAATATTACTGAAATAGTTTCATTTAATGATGATTTTGATAAAGTGGATGGGATTATTCGAATTTACTAAAAAAATTTTCTATTTTTTTTATACATACACAAAGTAGTTTACTAAATTATCACAATATTCGAGAGAATTAAAACAATTAAAATGTTGATATTAGATTATTATTGTAGAAATTTCATTGACATGTGCAGAATAATCTTCAATTAATTTTAAGCTTTTTAAATTTAGAGTCACATTAAAGATAAACTGGAGTATGTTATTTTAAATCCCAAAAATCATATTAATATTATGGCAGTGGCTTGAAGAATTGTATAAGTTTCCTAATTTAAGTTTGGATTAATTTAAAATATTTGTTTAATCATTTAATTAATGATTTATTTAATCTTAATATTGCAGAATTGGTTTTTTAGATTCTGTTTATGCAGAATATTAATATAACTATGGCCTTTAAGTTTGCTTATTAATGAGTTAGTTATTAATTGTATATGTTTTGCATTCCCAAATAATGATGAGGGTAACTTTTTTTTGTTGAACTTAAATCATATGGAAGATAATGTTATTTTTATGTATTTTGGGATGAGGGTGTTAGTTTAAGTGAAGATTTCAACACTTTAGAGGATAAATCTTTAGGATTCTAGTTAATTTTGAAATTGGCTAATTAATTAGAATCAAAATTTTGTGTTCTTGTGGATGTTTCTGGTTTTTGGTGTTGAATTAACTTTTAAAGCATAAATTGTTTCTATTTTTTTTCTATAATTTTTTTTGTATATATTAAAATATATGCTATTATATAAAGACTTATATATTTAAATATATACATATTTAAATGTAAAAATTTTTCAGGGGGAAAAAATATTGGAAAATGAAACAGAATTAATAGATTATATTCTAACAAAACAAAATAAAATCAAAAAGATAGTTAATAATAATTTATATTTCAATAATGAAAAATTAGACTACAGAATTGAATATTACAGGATAAAAAATCATATTGATCAATTTTTAAATAAAGAATATTACAATCGATTTATAGTGATGCCTGGACTTAGGGGTGTTGGAAAAACAACAATAATGCTCCAAATTTATGATTATTTAATCCAAAATGGTGTAGAAAATAAAAACATATTGTACTTTGATGTTAGAGAATTAAAAGGTTTCTATGATTTTGATATATACACTACTATAAACTCTTTTCTGATTAATATTCATCAAACTGATATAGTATCTTTAAATAAAAAAATATTCCTATTAATAGATGAAGCACACTTTGACAAAAAATGGGCATCAGCTGGAAAAGTAATTTATGATCAAAGTAAAAATATTTTTATGATATTTACAGGGTCATCAGCATTAGATTTGGAAATAAATGCTGATGTTGAACGTAGGATTAAAAGAGAAGAAATATATCCCCTTAATTTCCCAGAATTTCTACAGTTAAAATATAAGATACCATATCCTGAGAATATGAGTGCACACTTAAAGAATATTATTTTAAATGGAAATGAGGAATCCATAATCTTAGCAAAAAAAGAAGAATTAAAACTCCAAAATGATTATGCTCTTTTAAAGGAAGATTCTGGAATTGAATTTGAAAATTATTTATTTTCCAAAGGCTTTCCATTTACATTAAACTTAAAAGAATTTGAAATTCATGATAGAATAGTGAAAATAGTTAATAATGTAATTGAAAATGATATTAGTTCATTAAAATCATTTAATTCTAATACTTATCCTATTATTTCACGTATAATAACCTATTTAGCTAT
>JAEZRD010000025.1 GCA_023440975.1 Methanobacteriota archaeon
AAGAACAATTAGCATGGTTATTCTTTCTAAAAATCTATGATTATAAAGAAACAGAATGGGAAAACAAAAATAATAAGTATCAATCAATAATACCAGAAAATCTTAGATGGAGAAATTGGGCAATCCAACAAGATGATGAAACAACTCTAACAGGTAGAGAACTATTAAAATTTGTAAATATCCAATTACTCCCAGGATTAAAAAATATAAAATACAATCAAAACTCACCAATGCATGAAAAAATAATATACTACATATTCCAAAATATAGAAAACCATTCTAAAGACGGATACATATTAAAAGCAGTCATAAACGAATTTAACAATATTCAACTAAATAACCCCGAAGATTGTGAAAACCTAGCAAATCATTATACAGATGCACTAATAGATTTTTTAAAATTTTCAGATACAAAAGAATACTACACACCAAAAGGTATTTGTGATTTCATAGCACAAGAACTAAACCCTAAAACAGAAGGCCAAGTAATGGATCTTTGCTGTGGAACAGGAGGATTATTATACAGTATTCTTAAAATACAAGAAGAAAAATTAGAAACCACAGAACAATGGGATGCATATAATCATCACGTCCATGGAATAGAAAAAAATTGTTTACCCTACTTAACATGTGTAACAAACTTATTACTACATGGCGTAGACGAACCACACATTTACCATAGAGATGCATTCAGTGAAAAAACCTTAAAATTATTAGAAAATCGTAAATTCAAAACAATAGTATTAAACCCTCCATTTGAAGGAACAACAGATAAAGACTGGGAACATGAAATCCTAGAAAACAAAAAATTAGAAGACAACTTCCTAGAATTAGCAATGGAATACTTAGATTCATATGGACAAGCAGCTATAATCATAAGTGATGATTTCTTCTCAGAATCCGGTTTAAAGAAACGACAAATAAAAGAAAAACTATTTAAAGAATATAATCTACACACAGTAATTAGATTACCCCCAACAGTTTACGCTCCATACACAAAAGTAAAAACAAATATATTATTCTTCTGCAATAATGGAAACACCAAAAAAACATGGTTTTACCGTCTAGACATGCCTGAAGGATATAAAACATTCAGCTTAGAAAATCCCATAGAATTAAAACATTTCGAAAAATTATCTGAATGGATGAAAGATAAACATGAAATAATAATAAATGGAAATTATAAAGCAAAAAAATGCAGTATAGATGAAATAAAGCTTAATGAATACAAACTCACCTACTGCAACATTCCTTATATTAAAAATTCACTACCTCCTGAAGAATTAATTGATAATTATTTAACTGAAAGTAAACAGTATAGCAAGGAAATAAATGAAACATTAGATCGAATAAAAAATAAAATAAAAGATTAAAAAAAATGTATAGAAAGTTTTTAAAATGTTATATCATGATTTGAAATTTTCAATCCTAGAAAAAGCAGTAACTGGACAATTAGTTCCCCAAAGTAATGAAGATACTCCTGCAGAATACTTAATAAATGATATATTAGAAAAAAAGAAAAAACTACTTCATGATAAAATAATCAAATCAGAATTCACCCAATCCTATATTTACAAAAGAAATGGAAAATATTACGAATCAATAAATGGGATTAAAACAAGCAGTATTGAAGATATTCTACCCTTTAAAATACCAGATAACTGGTATTGGGTTAGACTTGGAACAATAGTTCAAGATTACTATCATCTAAGAAAATCATTATCAAAAAATGGACGATTAAATCAACAAAACAACTTCGCATATTATGGTCCAAATGGAATAATAGACTATTTAACCGATTATACTTATGATGGAGATTATTTACTAGTTGCAGAAGACAGCAAAGTATTTGATACTGATGATGATTATGCTTATTGTGTAAGTGATAAATTCTCAGCAAACAAACATGTACATGTTCTAGATTTTAATCCAGCTAACAACCGATTTATAATGTATTATTTAAATGCACTAAATCTACGTTTAAGTGGATTTATTTCAGGATCAAATATTCCTAAATTAAATAAAACTAATCTTTATGAAATATTAGTTCCACTACCACCAATAGAAGAACAACAACGTATAGTTAGAAAATTAGATAATATTCATGAAGATTTAATTCATTATAAAAATTTACAATCCAAATTAAACAATTTAAACAAAAACTGTCTAAATGAATTAAAATATTCAATGTTAACATATGGATTAAGTGGAAAACTCACAAAACAAGACATTAATGATAATTCCGCAAGTAGTTTACTAGAAGATATACGCAGAAAAAAAGATAAACTAATTAAAGATAAAAAAATCAAACCAATGGATAAAGAATCTTTAATAGTACGAATAGATGATCATTACTATGAAAAAGTAAGTAATAAAGAAGAATATTTATTAGATAACTTCCTACCATTTACAATTCCAAGTAATTGGTGTTGGACTAGATTATACAATTATGCAGATATACGATACGGTGCACATAAATCACTTAAATATGTGGATGAAGGTATTCCTTTCATAACAAGCCAAAATCTTAAAAATGAGGATAATTTAGGAAGAAATTATATTGATTTTAATGATGTAAAATATATTTCAGAAGAAGATTATGAGAAAATAAGTAAAAATCTTAAAATTGAGAAAAATAATATATTATTTGCGAATATGGGGAATATTGGAAACCCTCAAATAATAAAAGAAGATATGCAAATGGGTATGCGTAATATAATATTATTTAAACCATACTTACCTAATCAAAATGTAGAGTACATTTATTATATTTTAAAATTATCCGAATTTAATATTCGTAATTATGCAAAATCAATTAATAAATCTTATGTAAGTGTAAATTTTATTAAGGAATATTTAATACCTATTCCTCCTATTGAAGAGCAAAAAAGAATAGTTGTGAAATTTAATGAAATATTAAATAATCTTGTAGATGAAAATTTCATTGAAAATTTAGAAAAATTATATTTTAATCAGAAATGATTAAAAAAAAATTTAATTTCATGTTCCTATATGAAATTGTTTATTAATACTTCTTAATTTTTGTATAGCAGATAATGCTGCTAAATGACTAGTTTTAGGATTAGCTTTACTTGGTTGATTACATGTTATAGTTTTAAATTCACCAAAATTACCAATTACATGAACTTCATGAATATTCCGGTCAACATTTGGATCTACTATTATTTCAACATCAATATCTCTTTTGCATGATAAGCTTAGTGTTGCTGCAACATTCATATTTTTAGGATATTTTTTTACAGCTTCAGATGCTTTACCCTTAAATAATGTTTTACATTCCTCTGTTTCCATACTTAAAGATTTAGGAGATTTACGAGTAGTTAACTTAATACTTTCAATATCACCAATACATGCAGCTTTCAAACCATCAATACCTATTACTGCTCCTGAAGGCGCATACATATTAGTATTATGTTTTTTACAAGTTTCTTTCATTCTAGTTCTGAATTCATTATCCATTAAAGCACCAATACTCATATTCATAAGATTTGTGTGTTCAAGTACAGGTATAGCTATTTCTTGTAATGATTCTTGAGAAGCTGCTTCAAGTACCAAATCCACATGATTTAACATTTCAGATAAATCATTACATAATATACCATTAGCTTTTTTAGCTAACTCTTTTGATTTATTAGTATCTTTATCATAGAAGTATTTGAATTCAATATTTTCTTCAGGAGTAATATTATCAACAATAATATTAGCTATTGCTCCACATCCTACTATTCCTACTTTCATATGTCTGTTCTCCCTAGTGTTCACTAATTAAATCAAAAAAAAATAATATTCATTCTTAAATTCAAAAAAAGTTTCTTTTTTTATTTTTAATATTGATAAAATAAGAAAATGGGAAAAGTAAATTATAATGTTTTAATTATAAATAAGAGGTGACTTATTTATTGAATAAGGAAATAATGATATTAAGCTATTTGGAGTGATTAATATTACTTTTTAACCATTTTCTTATATTATATTTATTCATCGAGTTTTGGTATTCCTGTTATTCTTATTCCACCGAATTGGGATTTATTTTTTATGTTTAATCCTATGAGTAATGGTGTTATTGTTTCGATAAGGTGTGCTTTTTCTAATTTACCAACATCAATTGTTCGAACTCCAGGGATTTTATTAATAATTTCAGAGGCTACTGCTTTTGCTTCTTTATCATCACCTGCTAGTAAACAATCACAATCTATTTCTTCTGGAATGTTTAAAAGAAGACTGTTACTAATATTATTTAATGCAGATATTACCTTTGCACCTGTTCCTTCAAGTATATGAGCGGTTCTTTCAGCTGCAGATCCTTCATACACATCAAGAATACATGATGCTTTACCACCAATTGCAGATTCTAATGGTACTGTAGCATCTAAAAATATCTTATTTTCAACATATGGTTTTATGGTTTTAAGTGTTGCAGTTTGAGCTACAAGAGGCACGGTCATAATGAGAATATCTCCAGCTTTAGCAGCATCTTCATTTGCCATACCAGTCATTTCAGCATGATCATAATCTTTTAACTCTTCAAGTGTTTCTTCAACAATTTTTAATGCTTTATCTTCTTTACGAGATCCTACAATTACAGGTTCACCAGCAATAGCTAATCTTTTAGCTATTCCTAAACCTTGAGGACCTGTTCCACCAATTATACTAATCATTTTATTCTAACTCTCCTTTAAATTATAAAGTATAAGTATATTTATGTTCTTTAAATTATTTAAAATGGTGTATTTAAAAAAAATAAGGGGAAAAACATTTTCAAAGGTTTATTGTGGGTTTAATTATTTTTTTCAGTATAAGTATTTTTTTTCAATTGAATATATTTTTCCCCGTTAATCTATTTTTTTTAAGAGTATTCATTTATTTTTTAGGATAGAATCCAGATGGTTCTTCAGATAAGTTAATCATTATGTTTTTCATTTGTGTGTAATGATTAAGGATAACTTTGTGTGTTTCACGACCAATACCAGATTGTTTCCAACCACCGAATGGGGATCCTGCAGGAATTGCATTGTAAGTGTTTACCCACATACGTCCTGTGTGAATACCTTCACAAACACGAATAGCTCTGTTAATATCACGTGTCCATACTGCACCACCAAGACCATATGTACTGTCGTTAGCTAAATCAATAACTTCTTGTTCGTCACTGAATTTTTCTACTACAGCTACAGGTCCGAAAATTTCTTCTTGTGCAACTCTCATATCATTAGTAACATCAGTTAAAAGTGTTGGTTTTACAAATGCACCTTTGGATAATGGTCCTTCAGTGTATCTTTCTCCACCACATGCAACTGTTGCTCCTTCTTCTTTACCAATTTCAATGTATCCAAGTATTTTTTCGACTTGTTTTTCATTGATTTGGGAACCCATTTGGGTTTCTTCTTTCCATGGCATGTTAACGTCTACTTTGTTGAATTGATCTACTGCTTCTTTTACGAATTTATCATAGATGTCTTCTTGTACAAATACACGTGAACCTGCACAACATACTTGTCCTTGGTTAAAGAGAATACCTAATTGTAATCCATCCATAGCCATATCCCATTTACAATCGTCGAAGTAAATGTTTGCTGATTTACCTCCTAATTCAAGGGTACATGGGATTAATTTATCTGCGGATGCATCTGCTACTCCACATCCTACTTCTGTGGATCCTGTGAATGCTAATTTGTTGAATCCTGGATGGTCTAATATGTATTGTCCTGATTTGGATCCTTTACCTGTGATTACATTAAATACTCCTGCTGGTATAACTTTTTCAGTTAATTTTGCAAATTCTAGGACACTTAATGGTGTGGAACTAGATGGTTTAAATACTGTACAACATCCTGCTGCGAGTACTGGGGCTAATTTCCATGCTGCCATTAAGAATGGGAAGTTCCATGGTACGATTTGTCCTACTACTCCTATTGGTTCACGTAAGATTAAGGATAGTGTATTGTTATCTAATTTTACTGCTGATCCTTCTTCTGTTCTTACTGCTCCTGCGAAGTATCTGAAGTGGTCTGATGAGAATGGCATGTCTATTGCCATATTTTCTCTTATTGGTTTACCATTATCGAGGGTTTCTATCATACCTAACTTTTCTGCATTATCATCTATGATGTCTGCAATTTTAAGTAAGATTTCTTCTCTTTCTATTGGTTCAACTGCTTTCCAGTCTTCAAATGCTGCATCTGCTGCGGTTACTGCTTTATCTACATCTTCTTTTGTTGCTTCAGCACATGTTGATAATTTTTCACCGTTAGCTGGACAGAATGTATCAAAAGTTTCACCATCTGAGGAATCTTCCCATTTTCCGTTAATATATAATTTATAGCTGTCTGCTGCTGGATTTTCCATATTTTTTACTCCATTAATTCTTTCATATTATTTTTTTTTTAGTAGGTTACTTCGTCTAATGTACCGTAGTATATGTTATCTAAGATTTTTTCATATAATTCTTTGGTCATTTCTCTTGGGTTTGCAGGGGTACATGCATCTCCCATTGCGTTTTCAGCAATAATTGAGCGTTTTTCTTTGAATTCGTCTTCGTCGATTCCGAATTCTTGTAAGCTAGTTGGAATACCTAACATTTTGTTGTATTCTATGATTTTATCACAGATTTGGTTTACGATTTCGTCATCGGTTCCTTCAAATCCTAAGTATTTTCCTATTGCTACGTATCGTGTTGGATCGTCGTTTGCATTTAATCTTGTTGCATATGGTAAATAAATTGCGTTTGCACGTCCGTGAGGAATCATTTTACTGAAGATAACCCCTGTTTTGTGTGCTAATGAGTGAACCATACCAAGTAATCCGTTAGAGAATGCTATACCTGCTTCTGCTTGTGCATAGTGCATCATTTCACGTGCTTCCATATCTCCTTCATAGGAGTCTGGTAAGTAGGTTAATACCATTCTGATAGCATCTAATGCCATTGCGTCTGCAAATGGTTGGTTAGTTGCTGCTGTGTATGCTTCTATTGCATGAGTTAATGCATCCATACCAGTGTTTGCTACAAGTGTTTTTGGCATTGATGCTACTAATTCTGGATCTATAATTGCTATATCAGGTGTTACTTCGAAATCTGCTATAGGCCATTTAATTCCAGTATCATAATCTGTTATTACAGAGAATGCAGTTACTTCAGTACCAGTACCACTAGTGGTTCCTATACCTATGAAGTGAGCTTTTTGTCTTAATTTTGGTAATCCGAATGGTACACATGCTTCTTCAAATGTGCAGTCTGGGTATTCGTAGAATATCCACATTGCTTTTGCTGCATCTATTGGGGATCCTCCACCTAGACCGATAATCCAGTCTGGTTCCCATTCTTGCATTTCTTTTGCACCTTTCATTACGGTTGTTACGGAAGGGTTTTGTTCAACTCCTTCGAATAGTTTCATTTCAATACCTGCTTCTTTGAGGTATGCTTCTATTTTGTCTAATACACCGTTTCTTTTTACAGATCCTCCACCTATTACGATGAAAGCTTTGGTTCCTTCAAGGTCTTTTAAGCAAGTTAATGCATCTTCACCAACGTATATTTCTCTTGGTACACAGAATAATTTTTTTTCCATATTTTATTCCTCCTTTTTTTTAAAATTCATATTTTTTTTCAAGAAAATATTTTATGTTTTTCTTGATTTTTGGGGTATGATATAATAAAATAAAAGGTTTTGAATTATTTTATTTTTGGGTGGTATTTTTTTTATGGGTTTTCGTTTCATCATCAAAACGGTTTTAATGTTTTGGTTAGGAATATGATGAAAATCGCTTTTAGTACCATCGAACGTTTTTTAACCTTTTATTCAACTATATGTAATAATAATTATTGAAAAATCAGTATATAAAGGTTTTTTTAACTCTTAAAATCTTATTATTTATTTTTATACTTAGCTAAAAAAATTTTAGTTATTTGTTTAGTTTTTTTTATTATTTATATTATATTGTTAAAAAGTAATATTATATTATAATTTAATATTATTTACTTGATTTTACACATAATACATCTTCAATTAAATTAAATATGTGACTAATTAAATTAAAATAAAAAATATAAAATCAATTTAATTATAGATAAATTTAACATAATTTTAAGTATAATCAAATATCTATAATTTCAAATTTAAAGTCAGATTAATATGTTAATAATACAAATTTCTAAAAAAATACATATTTCACTTTTTCTCTAGAAAAAAAATTATCTTTAGATCCAAAAAATTCTATTAAACATTTAAATAACTATCTAAAAAAATTATATCAAAATGTTTTATTA
>JAEZRD010000060.1 GCA_023440975.1 Methanobacteriota archaeon
ATTAAAACAAAGATTATATCTTAAATTACACTTACTCAAAGAGGTCCAAGAAGCGAATACTAAGTTCGCCATAAGTTCAATCCGCCAAACCAGAAAATATAATCCCCAATTACATTATTATGCAGACCGAGCATATGATACCGAACCCATAAGAAAATGCATCAATGAATATGTAGGAGCATTATGACCAAAATACCAATCAAAACAAGAGCAAAAAAAGGCCATTACAGATTAAACAGCCTAACAATATTCAGACCAAAGATTTATAGATTAAGAAGTAAATGTAGAAGGAGTATTTAGTGTAATAAAAAGATTATTCAATGGAACCAATAGAAGTAGAACCTTACAATTAGCCAACAAAGAAACTAAACTCAAAAACACAATCATACAACATCTACAGATCAACACAAATTAACCAAAAATGAGGGTTTCTACAAAGCCATTTTTTATGTATAAAAATAGCTTAAACTTAAATCAAGTTTAATTAAACAAGTTAAAAGACTTAATATTAATTGTAAAAAAGATAATTTAAATTGATAAAAAAATCGTATAAACATACCACACAATATACATCAACCACATACAAAACCTGCATAAAATAAAAAAAATTAGACTAATAAGATATAATCCAATAAAATCCTTCATCAATTTACAATACTTTTAAAAATTTTTTTTTTATTGCTCAAATGTTACCTGTAAACCAAAACCTGAAACATCCTCAAGTAAAGTTAACTCTGCTTCGATTTGTTGAGTTAAATTACGTATAATTATGAATCCTAAACTATCTGCTTGAAAAACATCAACAGTACTAGGTAAACCAACTCCATCATCCCAAATCTTTAAGATAACATCTTCATTAATTTTTTTAAGATTAATATAAAAGTTACCCTCATTATTTTCGGGAAATGCATATTTAATAGTGTTTAAAGCTACTTCATTTACAAGTAAACCAATTGGTATTCCTTTATCAACTTCAATTTCAATAGGTTCTATATCAAAATTTAATTTAATTTTACATGAAGTATATGTGTTAAAAATATTACTAACACCTTCAGTAAGGAAATTTTCAAGGTTGATTTTACTAACACTTGGTGACTGATACACTTCTTCATGAGTTAAAGCCATAGTATTTATACGATTTTTAGTTTGTTCTATAACATACTCAGGATTATCCCGATTATAACGTGATTCAATATTTAAAAAGCTTAATATAAGTTGTAAATTGTTTTTTACACGGTGATGAACTTCTTGAAGGAGTATTTTACGATCTTCACTTAATTGCTCCAATTCTTTTTCACGATTAACTTTATCAGTAATTTCATGAATAAAACAAATTATCTCCAAAATTTCCCCATTATCCCCAAATTCTGCTTTTAAAAAACCTTCTAACACTTTCATATTACCATTAGGAGTGATAATTGTGGATAAATTATGCCCATTAGGATTTTCAGGAGTTAAATGATTATGTGCATTAAAAATTTTTCCTTGATCTTCAGGTACAGTGAAAAGACCTATTAAATCTATATCATTAGGATAATCTTCAGGGTTAATTTCTAATATATCATAAATTTCTGAAGTCCAAGTATATTTCCCATCTTTTACATGTGCTATTACTATTTTACTTGCACTTTGAATAATTTCTAAACTTCTTTGTAAATCAAGTGCAGATTTCTTAGCAACTGTTTCTTCAGTTATATCTTGAATAAAACCAACTTGATGAAGCAAATCACCATTATCATCATTTTTTACCATTACTTGTGACTTTAAATATTTAATATTTCCTTTACCTGTTTTTACTCTAAATTCATTATGGAAATTATATTCTCCAGAATTAAAATCAGTGCATTTTATCATTTTATTTTTATCTTCAGGAAGAATATGTAATGTTAATATATCATCTTCATCGGTAAAATCATCGGAATTTATTTCAAGGATATTGTAAGCTTCTTTTGTAAAAGAGAATTTGCTATTTTCATATTCCCCTATAAATATTTTACTTGAATTTTGAATTAAATTGAAATTATTGGTTAAACGTGAAGCTTCATTTTGAGCTAATTTTTCCTCTGTTACATCTTGTATAAATCCAATTATTCTTATTAATTCCCCTTGATTAGTGAATATTGCTTTATTATGTGTTTGAATATATTTAATTTCAGAATTAGCATTTTTAATTCTTAAAGTATTATGCTCATCTGTATGTTCCGGAGTTAAATTAAAAATAGATTCATAAGATTCAACATCTTCAGGTATAATATATTCTCCAACTAATTCCACATTATTAGGATAATCATCAGATTTAATTCCAAGAATATTGTAAATTTCAGGAGTATAAGAATATTCCCCATTTTCAAACAAACATAAAACTACTTTAGATGTTTCTTGAATAACATTAAAATTATCTTGTAAACGTAACGCTTCTTGCTCTACTAATGTTTCTTCAGTAATATCTTGAACAAAACCAATAATTCGGATTAATTCTCCTTTTGAATCGAATAATGCTTTGTTTTGACAGATTAAATATTTAATCTCATCATTATCAGTTTTAATACGGAATGTGAATTGTGATTCTGGTTTTTCAGGAGTTAAAAACATAGCTTCTTCACATTTTTGTAAATCTTCAGGTAAAACAAATTCAGTGAATAAATTAAAGTTATTTGAATAATTTTTTGGGTTTATTCCAAGAATATTATAAGCTTCATTAGTATATGAATATTTTTCACCATCAAAATCTGCTATAAATATTTTACTAGTACTTTCTATAACATTAAAATTCTCATTTAATTTTGCTGATTCCTGTTTAGCTAATGTTTCTTCTGTAATATCTTGTAATAATCCTATAATACGTATTAATTCCCCATTTTCATTGAATATTGCTTTATTATGTGCTTGAATATATTTAATTTCATTATTATTATTTTTAACCCTGTAAGTTCCTTGAACATCAGGATTATCTGTAGTTAAATTCATAACATTATCTAAAAGATGTTTATCTTCAGGGAAAATAAATAAATTCACTAAATCTTTATAATTTGGGTAATCATTAGGGTTAATAGCTAGAATATTGTAAATTTCAGAGGTATATTCATATTTACCATTTTCATAAGAGCATAAAACTATTTTGAATGTTTCTTGAATAACACTGAAATTTTCCCGTAATTTTGATGATTCTTTTTGATTAATAGTATCTTCAGTTAAATCTTGTATAAATAAGTGCATTGATTGAAGATTATCATTTGTATCAAAATCGGCTACTAGTTTAGTGTTTAAATATTTAAGGTTTCCTTCATTATCATGAGCTTTTGCTAATTGAGCGAAACCATTATTGTTTGTGCTTAATTTTTTTAATGATTCTAAATATTCATTAAAGTATTTAGGATCTATAAAATCCTCTAATATGTTTTTAGTTTTATCATAATCTTTTGGGTTGATTTTGAGAATATTATAAAATTCATCTGTCCAAGTATATTCTCCATTTTCATATGAAGCTAAAGCGATTTTAGCAAAGTCCCCTACACTATCTAATGATTCTTGTAAATTTAATGCTTCATTTGTTATAAGTCTTTCTTCAGTTACATCTTGAAGGAAACCAATTATTTTCTGGAATTTTCCGTTTTCATCAAATGTTGCCATATTTTGTACATATAAATATCGTATATTTCCTTTACCTGTTTTAACACGGAATGTTAATTGATAGTGAGAATCTTCTGGGTTTAATGTGTTGAATCGTTTCCATATATGTTCATCTTCAGGTATCACTGATTCTTCGACAATGTTAATATTATCTGAATATTCATTGGGTTTTAATTCAAGGATATTATAAGCTTCACTTGTGA
>JAEZRD010000047.1 GCA_023440975.1 Methanobacteriota archaeon
TGAAAAAAAAGAATGAGTATAACAAATATTAAATAAAAGATTTAACATGACAAATTAATTATTTTTTAGGAAAAGAATACTTATGAAATCTATAACTGAAATTGATAAAAAGTTAACTGAACTAAAAGAAACTGAAGAAGGAATTATTAACTCCACAGAACCTGTAACTAATGAAATTAAAGTTATATTAGTAGGTAGTCAACTTCAACAAGCTGTGATTAAGCATACTATGAATATGGAAGAATCTGAAGTTGAAGCAATGTTAGAAAAAGAAACTAAAAAACTTAAAAAAATAAATCATGATTATGCTATAGCTAGTAAAAATGAAGATATGAAAAATAAAAGAGCTCTTCATGCTGCTGAATGGACTTGTGATATTAAAGTTCATACTTTAAATTGGCTTTTAGGCAATACTCTTGATTAAAAAAATAAATATGAGATTATAAAACTTTTAAAGGAAGAAGAAACTTATGAAGATTAAAATTATTTCATTATTAATCTTAATTTTTCTTGTTATTGCTCCTGTAATGGCTGAAGATGTTCATGCTACTACAGTTTTTTTAACTTGTGACAATATGCAGGGAAATAATCAAGACATAAATATGCTTAATGAAATTAAAAATTATATTGAGCAAGATAGTAATGGGCAAATTAATGTAATTGTCGATAGTTCTGCATCTAATCCTAGTGAGGGGGATAGATTAATGCAAGCAAATGCAGATGTTTGTGTTGAAATAGCTTATGTTGATGCAGGTAATTTACTTTCTCTTGCTAAATATTCATCTTCTGTTTCAACTAAACATATTATTTTTATTAATGCAGGTACTCTTGATTTAACTAATATGAATTTCATTAGACGTTCTTATGATGATAATTATGACAATAGTTCATTTGCGAATATTCAGCAGCCTGCAAAATTTTTAGCAGATGCTGGAATTACTCTTATACAACCTGCTAAAGCTTTACCTAATGATGTTAGTAATGATGGGATATCTGAAAGTAATAGTGAAGTGAATAAGTATTTAGCTGATGCTATAATTAATGCTAGTAATAGTGGAAAAAGTAATGGTACTTTTGACTCTAATTTAGTTTCTTTACATAGTATGGATCCTATGTATATGGCTCAGGATAGTCAAAAAGTTGTTAATGGTTATCCTGCTAAAATGGAAAGTAGCTATGGAAGTTATACCACCCAACAAATTCTTTATATGACATCATCTTATCTTGTAGGTTACCCATTGAGTGTTCCTAATGATTATGCCGCACCTAGTAATCCTCAACAATATTCATCTTTTAACCATAATAGTTATTCTTTAAAAGAGTATATGGACATGGCTAATATTGTTGTTGATTATATGGATAAAAATGGGCAGGCTCCTAATTATATAGATTATGAAGGTGCACGTATTGGTTATTATGATTTAGTTTATAACTTTGCTTTATTAACTGCAAATCAGACTAGTTCTTCTAACATGGTACTTCCTCAAAATGCAGATTTCCACAAATATTATGATAATACTATGACAACAATCGTTACAATTGGAATAGTTATATTAATTATTATTGTAGGAGTGATTCTTGTTAGAAATGCTGTGTTAAATCATAGACGCAAAAAAAGATATGCACGTAGAAGACCTAGAAATAGAAAGTTGAGATGACTAAACAGGAGGGGAAAAATATGAGTGAAAAAATGGAAATTCTTGTCTTAAATAATGAAATAAATATTTTAAAAGACAAGTTAGCTCAAAAAATGGTATTAAGGGATCATATTCAATTACATGTTTGTCCTAATTTAGATACTGATTATATTCTCAAGTTTGGTGGTCTTAATTATGAAGTTTATAATTATCAGGTAGAATGTGAAAAAATCAAAATGAGAATTAGTTTAATGGAAAAACAGTTAAATAGGGAATCTCAAATTAATTTAATTGAAATTGATAATTATGTTGATAAAAAATTTGCAAAAAAAGATGATTATTTAAAAGAGATGTCTGCTAAATTTAATGTTGTAAAAAATCATGGCCTTAAAAAAGAGCTTAAAGGAGAAGAATTTAAAAAATTAAACAAAGAATATAAAGATGCTCTTTTAATTTTACATCCTGATTTAACTGATTATTTTGATTTAACCATTGAAAATTTTTTATTTAATGCAATTGAAGCTTATGAGGATTATGATAAACAAGGTATTAAATCAGTCAAAATTATGGCTTTAAATACTAACCATACTCCTCAAAAAGAAAAAAGTTCTGAAGAATTAAGAGAATTTATTGATACACTAAATATTCGTATAAAATTAATTAATAAAGAACTTATTGAAATTAAAGAATCTTATCCTTTTAATAAAAAAGAATTTTTAAGTAATGAAAATAGTGTTAAATCTTATAAAATTAAATTAACAGAAGAAAAAGAGAATTATATGGAAGAATTTAGTCATTATGAGAATATTGAACATAATATTCTTGATAAATCTCATATAATATATTAATTTTTGGTGTTTTAATTGGAAGAATCAGAATTAATAAATGAAATGATTAGTTATTATAGTAAAGATCCTAAACGTATTAATCATTTTTTAAAAGTTTATGCTTATGCTCAAACTATAGCTAAATTAGAGAATGTGGATGATGAAACTTTAAAAATTATTGAAGTTGCAAGCATTCTGCATGATATAGGTATTAAAGAAAGTGAAAAAAAATATGGTGATGCTAAAGGTAGACATCAAGAAGAATTAGGTCCTGATTTAGCTAAAAATTTATTAATAAAATTTGATTATGATTCTGATGTTATTGAAAGGGTTGTTTATCTTGTAGGTAATCATCATAGTTATAATAAAATTGAGGGTATTGATTTTCAAATCCTTGTTGAAGCTGATTTTTTAGTGAATCTTTATGAGGAAAATTCTAGAAAATCTACTGTATGTAATGTTGAATCTAATATTTTTAAAACAAATACTGGAAAAAGATTTTTAAAAGAATTATTTTTATGATGGGCAATCTAAATGCATTTTAAATGCATTTGATCCATCTTCATAGTAATTTATTTCTTCTCTGTCAATGACAAATCCAAATGATTTATAGAATTCTATTGCATTAATATTTTGGACTTTAACTTCCAAATTTATTTTATTTATTCCACATTTAATGAATATGGTTATTGCAGAACGTAGAAGATTTGATCCTATTTTTGTTCCTCTATAATTTTCATCTACGGCTAAAGATATTATATGACCATTGTTTATTTCTTTTATCCAGAATAAAATATATCCAATAACTATTCCTTCTTCTTCAGCTACTAGAAATCCAACTCCTAATTCGTATAGTTTTATTAATATTTCAACACTATATGGTTCGGAGAATGACATTGTCTCTATTTGGTATACTTTTTGTAAGTCAGAGTATTGGAATTCACGAATTATCATAGTTTTTAAACCTTAATAAAAAAATAATTATGTACTTTTTTATTATGTATCTTTTTATTTTTAATTATTTGGTTAAATGTTTTATTTTTGGATTAATTTTATTTAATATTATAAATATAAAAATTCTTAGATAAATTAAAAAAAAAAAGATTTTATTTTTGAAAGTTGATGTGTTTTAATATGTGGGAAGGATTAGGAGAATTTATTCATAAAATAAGCGAAGAAAAGGAATGTTCTTTTAAAGTTGTTGAAGTTGGTGTTGGGAAATTTTTTGATGTTTCTGATTATCTAAATAAATTTGATAATGTGGAGTTAATTTTAACTGATATTAATCCTTCAAAAGATAATATTTTTAAAGATGATATTATGAATCCTAATTTGAATCTTTATGATGGAGTTGATTTGATTTATTCCATTAGACCACCTTATGAGCTTCAACCTTTTTTAATTAGTTTACAGGAAAAAATTGGTGCTGTGCTAATTATTAAACCTTTAACTGGTGAAGATTTAAATGTTAAAAATAGAAAAATGCGTTTAAAAACTTATAAAAAGACTAGTTTTTATATTTATCCTTAAGAACTGAGTGATTTATTTATGTGTACTGAAAATAAAAATTTACGGATTTTTTTATTAGGCGGAACAAAGGATGCTACAGATATTATTAAGTTAATTAAAAGTAATTTTAATGATTCTTATATTTTGACCACTACTACTACTGAGTATGGTGCTAAATTGTCTGAAGTTAGTGGAAGTGATGAAACTATAAGTAAACCTTTAGTTAAAGAAGAAATTTTGGATATTTTAAATAGTGATAATTTTGATTATTTAATTGATGCTACTCATCCTTTTGCATCACATATTACACAAACAATAACTGAAGTTTCTAAAATTACAGGTATACCTTTTATTCGTTTTGAAAGACCTCGATTTGATTTGAATAAGGTTGATACTAGTCATGTTTATCATGTTAATTCTTTTTCTGATGCGGGTAAAATTATTGTTGAAGATTTAGGTTTGAAAAATCGGAATATTTTGCATTTTGCAGGGGCTAATACTATGAGTGAAGTTTTAGAATATGTTGATAAAAATTATTTTTTTCCACGTATTTTGAAGGTTGAATCTTCATTGAAAAAATGTGAAGATTTGGGTATTGCTTCTGATCATATTTTAGCTATGAATGGGGTTTCTAGTAAAGAAGATAATATTTTTCTGATTCAGAAGTATGATGCTGCAGTTATTATTACTAAAGAAAGTGGTGAAACTGGAGGGCTTTTTGAGAAAATTTCTGCTGCTAATGAAATAGGTATTAATATTGTTTTAGTTGATAGGCCCGAAGTTCCTAATTTAAATGAAAGTAATGTTGTTGATAATTTTAATGAATTGTTGATAAGATTAAATTCATGAAAATTGCTTATTCTTGTTAAATAAAGTAAGGAACTATGGTTTAAATTGGTTTTATATTCTAGGTATAATTTAATATAGAATATTATTTAAATAATTAGAAATAGTAAAAATTTGTTTAAACGCCAAGACTGGGATTTGAACCCAGGCGGAGAGAGTCTCCACAGGATCTCAAGTCCTGCGCCTTACCTGGCTAGGCTATCTTGGCAATATAAATATATTTAGAAATAAAAATGAAATGGGTATAAAATTGTGCTAAACAAAATTAGCTACAAATTATATCTTAGATTCATTTAATTAACTTTTTAGTTCGATTTCGATGCTTACATTATCTGGAACGTTGACTTTCATTACTTGTCTCATTGCTCTTTCATCAGCACCAATACCGATTAAACGTTTATGAATACGTAATTCCCATTTTTCCCATGTTGCTTTTCCTTCTCCATCCGGAGATTTACGGGTTGGTACAACTAATTTTTTAGTTGGTAATGGGATTGGGCCTGAAATGTCAACACCAGTACGTTCAGCAATTTTTTTTAATTGATCACATACATAGTTGAGTTTTTCCGGATCTGTTCCTGTAAGCTTTATTCTTGCTTGATTCATTTTATCCTCCAAAAAAATAAAAAGGTTCAAAAATCTTCAATAAAAGATAAAAAAATAATTTACATCCCCATAATAGGGGATGTATGTGTTTTTATAATGTTCTTTTATAAGATTTCAATGCAATCCAGCTTATTTAGCTGGAGTTACAGCAATACATACTCCAGCAGCTACGGTTTGACCCATATCTCTGATAGCGAATCTTCCCATTTGTGGGATTTTTCTTGCATCTTCAATAACCATTGGTTTGGTAGGTCGAACTTTAACAAATGCGGAGTTACCGGTTTTTAAGAAATCAGGGTTTTCTTCTTCAACTTGACCAGTAGCTGGGTTGACTTTCTTTTGTAATTCAACAAAGGTACATGCTACTTGTGATGTGTGACAGTGGAATACTGGAGTGTAACCTACAGTAATTACACCAGGGTGTTGTAATACAACGATTTGTGCATCAAAGTCTTTTGCAACAGAAGGTGCGTCAGTAGTGTGTCCAGCAACGTCTCCTCTTCTAATATCGTTTTTACCTACTCCACGTACATTGAATCCAATGTTATCTCCAGGTACTGCTTCAGGCATTACTTCATGGTGTTCTTCGATAGATTTAACTTCTCCGGAAGCTCCAGCAGGTTCAAATATAATATTATCTCCTTGTTTCATGACACCGGTTTCAACTCTTCCGACAGGTACAGTTCCTACACCAGTAATAGAGTATACATCTTGTACAGGTACTCTTAAAGGTAAGTCTACTGGTTTTTCTGGTGCATTAAGTTTATCTAATGCAGGGATAAGAGCGTCTCCTTTGTACCAGGTCATGTTTGGACTGGATTCTTTAATATTATCTCCTTCAAATGCAGACATTGGGATGAATGGTACTTGATCAGGTTTAAATCCGATAGATTTAATTAAAGTAGATACATCTTTCTTTACTTCATTGTATTTATCTTCACTGTAGTCAACTACATCCATTTTGTTTACTGCAACGATTAATTGGTTGATTCCTAAAGTTTTGGATAAGAAAACATGTTCTTTGGTTTGTGGCATTACACCATCGTCTGCTGCTACTACAAGTACAGCTGCATCTGCTTGGGATGCTCCAGTAATCATGTTTTTAACGAAATCTCTGTGTCCTGGACAATCTACTACAGTAAAGTCGTATTTGTTTGTGGAGAATTTTTGGTGAGCGAGATCTATAGTTACTCCTCTTTCTCTTTCTTCTCCTAATTTGTCCATAACAAATCTGAATTTGTTTTCACCATCATCTAATTGTTGTTCAGCGATTGCACCTGCTTTTAATAACATGTGACCCACAAGTGTGGATTTACCGTGATCAACGTGTCCTATAAATGCTAAGTTTATATGTTCTTTTGCTTTTGCCATTATAAAAACCTCATTTTAATAAATTAACTTTTTATTAGTTTAATTTTTTTTGGTTAAGTATAGTTACTTAACGAAATATAGTTAAGTTTAGACTTAACCATATATACAATAATTGATATTATTTTTTATAATATATAATCTTAATGCTTATAAATTATTCGACAAAATATCAACATTGGATTTAATAAATTAAAATCATTATCTGAATCATAATAATTGTTATTTTATTAATCATTTCCAGATTTTTTATTGATTTTCTTTAAAAAAATTTAAAAATTTTATTTTAAATTGAAATCAAATTAACTTTGACCTAAATAGTGATCTGCACCATATGGTTCAGGGGAAAGGCCTTTTCTTTGTCTGATTTCACGAATGATTTGAGATTGTAATTCTCCAGGTAATCTTTCGAATCCTGCCATTTCAGTAGACCATAAACATCTACCTTCTGCAGCAGATCGGATATCTCCTGCGAATCCAAACATTTCAGCTACAGGTACTTTTGATTCTATACTAACCATGTCTCTATCTTGTTGCATATCAACAATTTGACCTCTTCTGTTTTGTATTTCTCTAGTACATGCACCCATGTATTCGGATGGAGTGTTGATAAATACTTTTTGGTATGGTTCAAGTAATGTTGGTTTTGCTAACATCATAGATCCATATACAGCTTTTCTAATAGATGGTAATACTTGTGCTGGTCCTCTGTGAACTGCATCTTCGTGAAGTTTTGCATCGACTAATTTGAATTTTAATCCCATTGCTATTTCGTTTGCTACAGGACCATCATCTAAAGCAGATTCGAATCCTTCAATAAGGAGTTCTTTTACTTCATCTAAGTATTGGATACCACGAGTTGCATTAATGAAAATACTTTTATTGTGTACATCCCATACTTTTTTAGCTTCATCTTTATCTAATCCGTATTCTTGGAATTCAGCTGCAGATTCTTTACCTTTAATTTTTCCTTCTTTGATTTTTCCTTCTTGCATTGCTTTGAATAATTTATCATCTAAAGGTTCAACGGTAATATAGAATCTGTTATGTTTGTTTGGAGATTTACCTTCTACTGGTCCAGCTTTTCCACCTACAGTTTCTCTATATACTACAATAGGTTCGGATGTTTGAATGTCAACTCCTTTTTCATTGATTCTGTAACTGATAACTTCTAAGTGAAGTTCTCCCATACCAGATACTAAGTGTTCTCCAGTTTCTTCATTAATTTCTACATGAATTGTTGGGTCTTCTTTAGCTACTTGTCTTAATACTTCAATTAATTTTGGTAAATCTTTAGTATTTTTAGCTTCTACTGCTACAGTAACTACAGGTTCAGATATGTGTTCTAATCCTTCGAATTCTACAATTTTGTGTTCAGGGTCACAAATTGTTTCCCCTGCGATTGCACCTCTTGCTCCTGCAATGTAAACAATGTTTCCTGCTGGAACATTATCGGTGTTTACTCTTTCTGGTCCGAAGTATACTCCTACTTGTTGTACTCTAGCTTTTGCATGTCCTCCAACTAAGAATACTTCTGTACCTTTGGAGATTGCTCCTCCGTATACTCTTCCAGTAGCAACTTCTCCTGCGTGTTTATCCACAGTTACATTTGTTACCATTACTGCTAATGGTCCATCAGGATTGGTTTTAATCATAGTTTGTCCTGCAGGACTTTCGATATCTCCTTCCCATATGTATGGTACACGATATGCTTGGGATTCTTTTGGACTAGGTAAGTGTTCTACAACCATACCAAGTAATACTTCAGTAATTGGTACTTTGTGAGCTAATTCTTTTTGTTCATCATTGTTACAGTAATCGATGATATCTTTGAAGTTGATTCCTGATTTTTGCATAATTGGAACATTAATTGCCCAGTTGTGGTATGCTGATCCAAATGCTACACTACCATCTGCTACATCAAATTTCCATTCTTCTTTTTTGTCTTCAGGAGCTACGTTTTTTACAAGTTTGTTAGCTTCTGCTATGATTTTAAGGAATCTGTTTTGTAATTCATCAGGTTCTAATTTTAATTCATTTATTAATCTGTCTACTTTATTGATGAATAATACAGGTTTTACATGTTCTTTTAATGCTTGTCTTAATACAGTTTCAGTTTGAGGCATAATACCTTCAACAGCACATACAACTACAACTGCTCCGTCTACTGCTCTCATTGCACGAGTTACGTCTCCACCGAAATCAACGTGTCCTGGAGTATCAATTAAGTTGATTAAGTATTCTTGACCTTCGTAAGAGTGAACCATAGATACGTTTGCTGCATCAATAGTAATACCACGTGCTTGTTCTTGTTCATCAAAATCTAAGAATCTTTGATCTCCTGCAAGTTCTTCGGAAATCATTCCTGCACCTGCAAGTAAGTTATCGGATAAAGTAGTTTTACCATGATCAATATGTGCTACAATACCGATGTTTCTGATGGAATCTGGTTTGTACATTAAATCCTTGATTTTTTCAATCATTTTGTCTCGTCTACTCAAAATAATCACCTATATGATATTAAATAATATTAGTTGCAGCTATTAGTGTGCTGCTTTAGCTACTCTTTCTTTTTCTTCTTTCTTACGTAATGCAAAACTTCTTGAATCTTCGTTAGAAGCCATTAGTAATTCATTAGCTAAACAATCTGCTAAAGATTTTTTATTTTTGAATGCAGATTGCATTGTTCCTAAAGTTATGAAACCTAATGCAAGGTCTACTCTTCTTTGTGGAGAAATATCTACAGCTACTTGGTATCCTATACCACCGTATTTGATACGGGTAGTTTCTTCACGTGGTGCGGAATTTTCTACAGCTTGTACTAATATTTGGATAGGATTTTGTTTGGTTTTATTGTTAATAATATCCATTGATTCTCTAACAGTAGCATAAGCTTTATTCTTTTTACCAGAGTTTCTTTCAGTTCTCATCATTTTGTTCATTAATCTTTCTACGATGGATACTTTAGATTTTGCGAATTGTCTTTTAACATGTCTACCTGAAGTATGAGGGACAATTGTTTCATCTAAGCAGATGTAACCATTTAAACCTAAATCAGAAATCTTAACTTCATCTAATTCATATTTTCCAAAAACTTGACTCATTTAGATTACCTCACTTATCTTACTGGTTTTTCTATTTTACCAGATACCATTTGTTCTAAAGCTACATTGTTTACTTTAGATACTTTCCAACGAACCCCTGGGATATCTCCCATAGATCTTCCGGATGGTCCTCCGATACCTTCAATCATTACTTCATCGTGCTCATCGATAAATCCTATAGCATTGTCTCCTGGAGCAAATGCAGTTAATTGTTTACCGTTTTTGATTAATTGAACACGTACACATTTACGAATTGCAGAGTTAGGTTGTTTTGCTTCAATTCCTACTTTTTCTATTACAATTCCTCTTGCTTGTGGAGCCCCTTCGAGAGGGTCAGCTTTAACATCTAATCCTAAAGCTTTTCTTTTGTATTCCACATCTTTCCATTTAAAATGTTGTCTTTTACTTTTTAATTTTTTTGCAGCAAAAAGTCCTGGCATATTTTATCCTCTTTTCTTTTGTCTGTGAAAGATTATAATAATTAATTCATGATTATGAATTAGAAATCCACCGCTGCGATTTACTATAAAATTTTTTAGCCATATTTTATAGCAATCTAAATTTCTAATTTATAATAGATATTAATTTTAAAATCTATTAATAATACCCTAATAAGGGTTATAAATATATATTTAATATAATTAGCTAATTATATTTAGTAATATAATTTTTTAATGTATTTAGATTAGTTGTTAAATAAATAACGTTAACACTAACTAATAATTATTAATTTGTGCTATAAAACAGATTGAAATTAAAAAATTAGCATAATATAATTTTTATACAATGTGTTAGTTATTTAATTTAAAATATCAATAGGTTCTGTCATGAATAAAACTTCTATAGCTAAAGTGCACACAGTAAGCTATAATAGTTAACTAAATACGCTTTTTTCATAACATTATAATTATGATTTATATAACCATACCTATAGTAATAATAAATATGTTTAACTACATTTATAAGGTTTATGTTTTTTAGGATTATTTTTAAAAATTGTAAATTTTATTTTAAATAATTTCAATATAATAACCTTATTTTTTATGATTAATTTAAGAAAAAATAGTAAAATTCTTAAATTTAAATATTTATAATAATATTTCTTTTTAAGAATTTTTTTAAAATAATTTGTTTAATAAAGTAAATTTAAGTAAAAAATCATTTTTTTATTTTAAAATGATATTACTTAAGTTATGTTGTCTATTAGCTAATAATTTAGCTCTTTCGATGTTAATTCCATTTTTTCCAATAGCAATACGTTTGTTAACTGAATCTGTAGTAACAGTAGCAATTCGTTCTCCATTTTCTTTTTGAAGAACTTTGATGCTTTTAAGTTCAGCTGGTGCTAAAATATTTTTTATAAAAGTGGTTGGATCATCAGAAAATTCTATGATTTCAACACCTTTATCAACAGCTTTTTGAACTTTATTTACAGTGCTTCCGCCTTTACCTATAGCAAGACCCATATCACCATTTTTAACAACAAAAGTTACTTTACCATGATCTTCATCAATGATACAATCTTTTACCATTGCACCAGTTAAACTCTCAAATAGAGCTATGTATCTAATTTCATTTGCATTAAATTTAATAGACAATTGAATCTACCCCAATATTTCTAATATAGTAGAATCTCCTGGATCGTTTATGACTAAAGTAGCCACAGTAAAAGGTTTACCGCAAACAGAACCTAATTCTACACTAGTACCTTCATATGTTATGTAAGGTATTTCTGAAAGTTTTGAATAGTATTCTACATCTTCAATTATGTCTTTAGGACTGTTAGCTGCTACAACAACTAATAAACCTCTTCCTAATTTTAAAGATTGAATTGATTTTTCTGAGCCTAAAGTGACATCTCCTGTGTCAACTGCAACTCTTATTCCTCTATCTACGTCCATCATCTGCCTCCTCTAATTTTTTGGTTTCATTACGACACTGACTGAGCCAGTACCAAGGGGTATTGGTTGTCCAATAATAATATTTTCTATTACACCGGTTAAATGATCAACTTCCCCTCTAATACTTGCATTGAGTAAATGTTTACTTGTTTCCTCAAATGCAGCACGAGCGAGAACACTTGATTTTTCTCCACTAATTCCATGTCTTCCAATAGAGTTTACCACTCCTTGGTGAGTCATCATATCAGATACTAACATAATGTGTCTTATATCTACACTTAAACCTTGTTCTCCTAAGGTTTTTGAGATTTCATTTATAATAGCATTACGAGCTGCTTCGATTCCAAGAACGGTTTCTATTTCGAATATATCATTAGTGGATGTTCTAATTTTATCAATACCATCTATTTTTAGAACTGCACCTAAATTTGATCCTTCAGTATGTATGGTGTACTCTTCATCACCTTTACGTATAATTACTTTACCGATATTTTTAATACCACTTACTTGTAAATCACGCACTTTATCTGCAAGAAGTCTGAGTTCTCGAATAGTTGTTTTTGAAGGTTCAAAAGTAAGCATATTGTCTTTTATATTTACTTTCTTAAAAGCTTTTTCTATACTTGCAATAATTTCATCATAATCAAGTCTTTTATCTTCAATTTTCTTTTGATCAAGTTCAACTTGAACATTCATTTCAGCATAATTTAAATTGAAATCTTTTATGATATCATTTATTGTACTTTTACCTATTCTATTTGCTAATTTCTTAACAAATTCTTCATCATTTTGGTATTCTTTTTCAAAGTAAATATCCATTGTTGGAGTTGAAATTTTCTTTCTTGCATCTACAATTTCTATAAGTCTTGGTAGACCTAAGGTAACATTTAATTCTGCTACCCCTGCATAGTGAAAAGTACGCATGGTCATTTGAGTACCAGGTTCCCCTACAGATTGTGCAGCTACAGTTCCAACAGCCTCCCCAGCTTCAACATGAGCTCGTTCATAGGCTTCTTCAACACGATTTACTAATTCATCAAGTTCTTTGTCAGTTAACTCCCTATTTATATAAGCAGTTGCAAGACTTTCGACATATTTTATTGGGAAATCGATTTTCTTCTTTTTAAGAACTTTTTCTACTTTAGTTATTGCTTTATCCATTTCTTCTGGCATAAAAATCCTGCTCCTAACTTAATTTTTGTTTGTTTTAACTCTCATTTCATCAATAATTTTGTTAAGATCTGCTGCATGTCCGTAGTCACTTTTTGCTGGATCTACTCCATCTTCTCCGAACATGGTTTGCACAACTTTTCCACGATTATCTGTAACTAATCCGTTTTCTTTTACTTTTAAATCTTGTAATGCATTTACAAGTCTTCTTTGCATGTAACCAGATTGTGCAGTACGAATCGCTGTATCTACA
>JAEZRD010000009.1 GCA_023440975.1 Methanobacteriota archaeon
CAAAATTATCATAATTAGTAAAAAAACCAAAATTATCAAACAAACGTTCCAAATGAACCAAACCATTCCTATTAAGAACAATAATAGAAACCAAAGGCTCAACATCAAAAACATAATTATTTAAAAATAATTCATTGATTTTTATTATTTTATTATAAGTACTTGATTGTGAAGATAAAAATGATTTATTACCTTCATTCTTTCCAAAAATTACATAATGTACTAATGGATTCATATCTAATTTTTTAACTTCAGGATAATTATCTAAATATATATCCCCATCAAAATCTAAATTTGGAACTTTATGTTCTTTATATCCAAAAAATAGATAATGAATTAAAGGATCCATATTTAACTCTTCTTTTTGAAAATATTTTTTAATGTAAAAATCTTTATCAAAAAGGTTTTCGCTTAAAATTTCTTTATATGCTTTTTTATATAGTGAAGCTTTTTTATAATCATGTTTAGAGTTAATAAAAAATGTTTTAAATGATGGTTCATTCATTAATACTTTCTCCATTAGTAAAAAAAATATAATTTCATGTATTATTCTTAATTCTATAAATTTCGTTTAATATCCCGTAAAGGTTTTGTAAGTCTCCAAGATGAAGAATTAACCATTTTATTTAATTCTTTATTTAATTTATAATTATCATCTTCCTGATTTTGTAATTGTATTTTCAAAATTTCAATATCATTTAATAATAAATATATCTCTTCTTTTTTAAGATGTACTCCATTATTAATATTATTTTCCAGATAATTTAATAAATTATCACTAGATAAAGAATTAGATGATTCAAATTTATGATGGTAATTTTCCCCACCTATTTTACTCCAATAATCATTCTCCCAATAGTAAACTGGACTTACGGATGGGTGAAAATTGTTTTTCCATGCTACATAAGCAAAACTTAATTGGTCTTGATTAGTAAACTTAATTATTTGATTCCACCAATCATCCATTAAAGTAGAAATTTCAGGATTGTTATGTTGTCTAAAAATAGATCCCATAACACCCAGTCCATAATGCTTAGGAAATCCTTCATTTTTATAGTAATTTATTTGCTTACTCATAATAGCTTTTGGATATCTACGAATATTACAAGACGCCTTAAATTCGTCATATATACAATCACGTTCCGTATGAACCACACATAACATTGGATTCTTGATATATTTATAAATATATTCTCTTAAACTACTTTTAATTTGAAAAGTTCCATCTAGCCAAAAACTATATTTATAATTTGATAAGAATTTATGAGGTAATACTTTATACTGCTTTGCTTTTCGATTATTATCTAAATTTGATTCTTCCATAAACCGAACATCGTATAAATCTGATTCAACATTAGGATTATCTGTGAAACATACATAATCACAATTTTTATCAATGAACTCTGGTTCTTTTAAAGTATCATAATCCCCAGTAAATGCTGTATAAATAACTATTTTATTATTTTTTATATCTTCTATCAAATCTTCATCAGGTTGTGCATTGATATCTATAAATAAATCTCTATGAATATGGTCATTTACTGTATTTTTATAAGTTTCATAAATTTCTTCATACATATTTCAAATCCTTTTATAAAATAATTTAATTAATAATTATATATTATATCATTTTTTTTATTAATAAGTTTTTTTATACACTTAAATTTTTATAAAAGAAATTATAATCAATTAAAATAAATATAATCAAATATTATAGATTAATAATTAATTTAATATATTATATAATAAATAAATTAAAAATATGTATAAAATTTCAGTGATAATACCAACATTTAACTCTGAAAAGTTTTTAGATGAAACTATTGAGTCTGTTATTAAACAAACCATTGGTTTTAACAATATCGAATTAATATTAATTGATGATTTTTCAACAGACAAAACTCCAAATATTATTGAAAAATATGAGAAAAAATATAATAACATTATTTCTTATAACTTAAAAGAAAAAGCTGGAAGTCCAGGTACTGCACGGAATATAGGTATTGATAAAGCCCAAAGTGAATATTTAATGTTTATGGATCATGATGATTTATACCCTGAAGATGCTTTAGAAATATTATATAATAAAATTAATGGAGAAGAAGATTCCTTAGTTATTGGTAGATATAAAACTTTTGGAGTTGCCAATTGGGTTTCGGATGAATGGGTGAAAAATGAGATTACTATAAACTCTCTTGATGAAAATACTAATTTTATAACTATAAACAATATATGGCGAATGATTTTTCCCAAAAAATTAATACAAAAAAATTATATTTATTTCCCCGAGAAAATGTTTGCAGAAGACTTAGCTTTCATGATTGAGTGTTATTTAAATGTAAATAAAATCACATTTTTACCAGATTATGTTTATTGCTTTAGAATTCGTAGCAATGACAATTCTTCTACAAGTTATTCAAAAAGTGCACATTATATTGGAAAATTAACTGATGGATATTTTTATACTAGAAATATTCTCAAAAAGAACCATGCGTGTAAATATTATGATTTACTTTTTAGTATGCATTTAGGTAGTTGGATAGAAAATATTATTCATAGTTCTTTAAGTAATAAAGAAAAATATGAATTATTAAAAAAAGCACAACCATTATTTATTGATTTAAACTATATAGATTTAAGAATAAATCCTAATTTTGAAGTATTTAGAATAGTTATGGAAGAATTAAGAGATAACAATTTGGAAGGAGCTTTCAATGATTTAAAAATAATAGTTGAAAAAATGAATAACCCAAAAATAATGAAAATTACCTTAACAAAAAAATTAAAAAATAAAATTAAAAAATTTTTAAAAAAATGATATATTTTAGGAATTATAAAGTGTAGAAATTAAAGTTAATATATCTAATGCACAAATTGAATTTTCATCAATTTCCTCTTTATTTAAACAAAAAACATTATTAATCTTCAAATCTTTAATTATTAATTCTTTATTTTCTTTATTATTTGTTAGAATAATATCATATTTTTTAACATTAAATTTTTCATCTTTTCTTAGTAAATTATAACTATTTAAATATATTATTTTTATAACATTTTTTCTAGAAAATATATTATTAATTTTATAATTTAAATCAAATGATAAAATAATATCTGTATCTTTTCCAATATTATAATCATTTAAATCAAAAATAGAATCTATATTATAATTCATATCATTAAATTCTTTAGATAATTTAGATATTAAATTATAAGGAAATTCTTTAATGGTTTTTTCTGTAAAATGGTTAATTTCTTTTATAAAACAAATTTTTAATTTTTTATTTGTAAAAAATTTTTGTTGATTAATTTTATCCAATAAAATTTTTTTAAACAAATAATCTTTCCATTTGGCATTGAATGTTTTTATATTTTTATAATTGAGTTCAATATAATTTCCTTCATCATTCCGGGTACTACTTTCATGATGGAATAAAAGTGCAGAACCACAATATAAGGTCCTATACCCTTTTTGATTTAATTTTAACATGAAATCTACATCTTCATAACCGTATATGTAACTTTCATCGAGCCCACCTAATTCTTTATAAATTGATTTTTTAATTAATACAGAAGCTGCTGTGACTGCAATACATTGTGAAGTTATATTTAAATTTTTTTCAAATATTTTAGGATTAATAATATTCTCATGATATGGGCCATATAAATAATCTTTATCAATTACTTCCTCAAATTTAACACCAACATGTTGTATTGTAAAAGATTTATCATTAGAAATTCTATCATAATAGTATGGGTAGATTAGTTTAGCACCTACAGCACCTACATTATCATTATAAAGCATAGTTCCAACCATTTCATTCAACCAACCAAAAGTAGGCTCCATATCATTATTCAACAATAACAC
>JAEZRD010000015.1 GCA_023440975.1 Methanobacteriota archaeon
TTCCTATGTTATCTGAGTTGAATGTTGTGCCTGTTATTCATGAAGATTTTGATAAATACTTTGATGAGATTATAAAACCTTTAATAAGTAAGAATTGGATAATTGAAGAAAGTCAGGATAAGTTTGATATTACAAGTGAAGGTTTAAAGTATTTATCTGATATTTTAGATAGTTTTAGTGATTATGATTTTGGATTTACTGATGCTTTTGTTCTTAAATTATCTGATGAGGATTAAAATTTTAAAGTTAAAGAGAGAGTATTTTTATTTTTTCTCTCTTTAATTTTTTTTTATAGTCTTATTGATTTGTTGGGTTGATTGTATGTTGATTCATAGCAGGTTATTTTATTTTTTTTATTTGTATCCATAAATATCATTCTTTTTGGTTTATCATCAGATTTTGAATCTTCTTTTTGTTTTGGTAATGTTAATGTTCCAGTTATGTAATCAAATATTTTTTCTTTAACTATTGTTATTTTTATATTTTTGTTATTATCTATTTCCCAATTAATTGTATCATTTGGTTTTAATTTGAGTTTTTGACTTATTTCTGGGGGAATTACGGTTTTGTATTCATTTAGTCTTGTTGTTTTCATAGTTTTTCCTCTTAGAATAGTTTGTTTATTGGGTGGTCTTCAACTGTTTCTGTTCCGATTTCGTTTCCTGCTTCTGCAAATATTGAGTCTGCCATTGCTGCTGCAGGGAAAAGGTCGGGTGCATTTTCTATTGGTCCAAATAAACAGAAATCTCCTCCCATACAGATTTGTATGATGTCTGCACTTATGTCGCATACATGGAATGCTTCTTTACGTACTTCTTTTTTGTAGGTTTTTAACCAGTCCCATGCTGAGGGTATATTGTGGATTCCTGATCCTACGGGATATCCCCATTTTCCTTTTTCTGCAAATGTTGCTCTTGCTGCTGCTCCTGCTCCTTGTGTTAGGGGTGTTACTGCTGTGTCCATGAAGAATTTATCAATTCCGCAATCTTTTGCAAGGTCTAGTAATCCTTGGTCCATTGCTGTTCCTCCATTGTCCCATATGTTTACTTTTCCCATTACTCCTGATTCTATTGGGTTGAATCCTAGTATGATAGATGCTGATATGTCTGTGTTTTTTACTGCTTCTAGTTCTTCTGGTTCTAAGGACATGTTTATTGAGTTGTATATTGCTCGATCTGTTAGTCCGCTTTCTTGTGCATATTGCGCTCCTACTGCTCTTGTTTCTCCACTTGTGGAGTCGATTAGGAATGGTTTGTCTGATATGTCACCTATGAATTCGAGGTAGTTTTTGATTGCTTCTGGTGTTGCTCCGAAGCATTGTATTATGCAGGGGTTTCCTGTGGTGTCTTCCATTTCTTCCATGTTTTTAATGAGTTCTTCTGCTTTGTCTTTATCGAATTCTCCGTTTAATTCGTCTTTTATTATTTTATGTCCTGCGTAGAATATGGTTCCTGCAAGTACGGTTGGGTATTCTCCAGGTTGTCCTCCGCATTTCATTCCAGCTACTTCTACTATGGTTTGGTCTTTATCGTATTTAAACATTTTTTCATATTCCTCTATTTTTTTTATGGGAGGATTAAGGTTTTTTTTAGCTTTGTTTAATTATTTGGTTTAAGCTTTAAGCTAATTTGGTGTATATGTTTTTTTCCTTTTTTCCTCTTTTTAATTTTTTTTAGAAGAATATAATTTAAAATAAATTATAAAAAAATAATTTAGGATGTTTACATATTTTTTTTGTGATACAAATAATTTTTTTTGGGTACTAAAACTATTTTTTTATAATTTTATAAATTATATTCTGATTTTTTTCTCAAGTTTACACGAAAAATAATTAAAGTAAACTTTAAAATTTTTAAATTAAACTTGAGTTAAATTTATTTTATCAAAACTAACATATAAACCTTATGAAAAAAAGTAATAACAAAAAACATAATAAAAAAAAATAAAAATAATTAATAATAACCAAATTTATTAAAAAATATAAAAATAAATTCTAATTTAAAATGAACATCAAATTTATATTCATTTTAAAAAAAGATTTAAAATAATATCTCATAAAAGTATTTTAAAGAAATAAAATTTAATTAAACTCCATTAGAGTATTACTAAAACAATAGTTTTAATATGTGAGAATTAAAATATATAATATTATGAATAAAACTGAACTACTGGATGGCCTTTCCTATACCAGACGTTCAAAAAACCGTACAAATTTAGTATTATATTTATCATATACTGTTAAAATGCCCTCTGAAATTGCAAATCACATGAATTTACGAATAAATCAGGTAAGTGCTATATTAAAAGACTTAAAAAAAGAAAATATAGTTGTTTGTTTGAATGAACAAGAAAAGAAAGGACGTTTATATAAATTAACACCAAAAGGAAAAGAAATTCACGAAATGATTGTGAAAAATATAGATTAATCTATAAATTAAGTGTAAATAAAATATGAATTAAAAAATCAATAAATAAAAATAATATTTTATTCTAATAACAATTAAAAAAAAAATAAGATAATAAAGTAATAAGAAAAAAATTAAATACTTATTCTTCTTTTTCAATAACAACAGCAGTTCCATAAGCTAAAACTTCTTGCATAGCTTCAGAAATACCATTAGAATCAAATCTTACACTAATAATAGCATTAGCACCCATTTCTTTAGCGTGAGCTATAGTTCTTTCAAGAGCATCATTACGTGAATCTTCTAACATAGTCACATACTCATGAATTTCTCCACCAAAAAGGGATCTAACACCAGCAGTAACATTACCTCCTAAACCTCTACTTCTAACAGTTAAACCATACACAAAGCCCTTAGTTTCAACAATTTTAAATCCTGGGATATGATTGGATGTTGCTATAGGGAATTCTTCAATTCTTACCATATTTTTTGCCTCCTATTAAAAAAATTTTTATAAATCTATATTTAATGATATAAAGTTTATAACTTATTATATCTTTCTATTTGCTCTACTTAAAAATAAAATAGAACATAATATATACTTATTCTAATAAATTAATTTAAAAGAATAAAAAAAGTTTAAAGGAGAGTATACATTTTGGAGAATAGATTAAATCCAAATACTGAAAAAAAATTAATAGATTATATTAATAAAAACTGTCCGGATATGGAAAATTATCATTATAAAATAGATAATAATGGAGAAATTTTTACTCTTGTAACTAAAATGTATATTCTAGATCCTGATAATGTATTTGAAAGAGTAAAAACCATAGGGAAAATAGTAAATGCAGAATATTATAATCTTGCCCGTGTAGGGGGAATGCATGGTTACCATTACTTTATGTTTAAATTCAACAAATAAAATCCTAAAATTTTTTAATATTAATTAATATAACATACTAAAATATGCTTAATTAGTCCAATTTTTTTTTTTAAGGATATATAAATAAAATTGAATAATCTATTTAAATGAATAAAAAAAAAATGTTTAATTTACTTTATTTTTTTACCTTATTTTTATAATGTTTTTTCTGTGAAAATAAAGTTTAAATATTTAATTAAAACAATAGCAACAAGTATTACTGCAATCATTGATTCTATTATAAAGATAGTTGATAAGCAGGGAAATTGAAAACCCACTGATTTAAAATAGATTAAAAGGTTTCTTGTTCCATTTGCTTTAATCACAAATGGGAATGTGAATGCTGCATAACTTGGATAGAATGGTAAATTTCTTAACTGAACAAGTTTTATAAGTGCAAAAATGTAAAATAAGGTTGCAAAACTAAACATCAACATTATAAATGTGAAGGATTTAGGAATTGTAGTTTGTAAGTATGCACATAAGCATAAACTTACAGGTGCAGCATAAATACAAATTAAAGGTTTAAAAGGTTCTTGCACTGGTAATTTAATGTATCTGTAACTTACAATGAAAAATAATATTATTAAACTAATTAAACTAAAATAAAAGCAGATATTACCAGTTAATGCTTCTTGATTAAAGATGGATCCTGTTATACTTGCCATCCCTATTCCAACATACACTATAAAATAGTTAGTGAAAACAGTGTTTAAATCCTTTTTCAATGCAAATTTTAAAGTAAATACTATTACTAGGCAAATATGATAAGTTAATGCTATAATCCATAAAGTAAAAGCTATACTAGGGTTATATGGGTTTATGTAAGTTGCAAGTATCATTAATGCCATAGATAATGTACCTGTAATAGCTAAAATTATTGGATTGTTAATTTCATTTTTAACTTCTCCAGGGTATTTGAAAGTTTTTATTAATAAAAGGAGTATTAAAAAGCATCCAATTATAGCACAAACATATTTTAGGTTTATGGAATAATCTTGAAGTATCATTCCAAGCCCTATTACTCCAAGTATTAGTCCACAAATTGGTATTGGTATTTTCTTAAATAGATTGTTATTCATAATCCTTTTTACTCTTTTATAAATTGTATAAAACCTTTTTTTTCTTAGTTGATTTTATCATCTATTTCTGTTTTAATATCTTCTAATCCTTCGCTGATTTCTTCTATTCCTTTAATTAATATGGAGTTTTCATCATCATAATCTGTAACTGTTTCATACATATCTCCAATACTTCTATATTTAAATATTAAATAATAAGGTGTAATTAGAAAACTAATTATTACAAATCCTGCATAAGGGATTAAACTTAAAAGTTGTGATGAAATTAGGAATATGTTTGCTATTATTAAAAATTCAATATACCATATTATATATTTTTTCCATCCATAAGTTACAAATTTATAGTATATTAATTTAAGATTTAAGGCTTTTTTAATGCTTCCTGTTTCTGCTAATCGGCCAAATGCCATGAATGTTAATCCATCACATATAATATAAATAAATAATCCAAATATTGCTATCATCTGATTTTCGCTTATGAAAAGATAAAAAATGGTATTAGCATATTCTAATCCTGATAAATGGTAAGATTGATTTAATGAGGTTAATGTTGAATTTAATAAACCACCCATAGGATTGACATGTGCATTTATGGATAATGCAAATATTACGAGTATAATTGATGGGATAAGGAAGTATATTGTTTTCACTACTGTTGCTTTTAATCCTAGTATTAAATTTTTTTTAAAATAAAAGATTGGAATTTTGTCTTTGCCTTCTAATGTAAATTTAATTATGGTTATTAAGAATCCAAATATGAAAGCACCAATTATTATATTTATAATATAAAATAAAATATTTGTTTCTCCTCCTGTTATTATACAAATATAATCTATTAATGCTACAATTAGAAATATTGTTCCAATTACTAACACATCTTTCTTGTTATTTATAGGATATTTCAATGATTCTTTTAGTGATGTCATGTTAATTTAACCATTTATTTTCTATTTATAAAATTTTGTTTTTTTTAATATTTAATAACTTTTATTGAATATTTTTATGGATTACTAAAAATATTTTTAGGTTATGAATTTCCAAATGTGGGTTTTATTATTTTTTTTGTAAAACATTCTTTTTAAATGGCTTTGTAGAAACCCTCATTTTTGGTTGATTTGTGTTGACTGTAAATGTTGTAGATTGTGTTTTTAAGTTTAGTTTCTTTTCAAGGCTAAAATCTGAAAGGTTTAATTGTTTTGAAAACATATATTTAATTGGATAATGATTATTTTTACTAAACATAATTAAAACTATTCTACTTTTTAATATAAATAATTTATCATACTTATTTTTCTAACTACTAAGTGTTATTTCAAGTGTAATTTAATTTAACCTATATAAAGTATTCTTTTTGAAATTAAAGAATATTAATAAAAAAAATTGCACGAAGTGGAATTTCAAATGAAGATAAAAAAATTAAAAAAAAGTAGGGTTTCTACAAAGCCATTTTTTTTAATATTTAATTTTTAGATAATCCTATAAAATTTATTTAATAAAACAACAACAATTACTATAATTATTAAAAGTAAGATTTGTTCTAAGCGATGTTTTGTATTATCTTCCATTTTGTGCCCTCCATATTTTAGTTTTTTTTTATTATTATATATTTTTTGGTCTTTTGTTTTAATGTTTATATATGATGAACAATAAAATAATAGTTGTTTATGTAAACTATTTACTTACACAACAATAAAAGGTGGAGAAAAATATGAGCAAAAAAATAATAATATTCAATGGAAGCCCAAGAAAAAATGGGAACACAGAAACAATGGCAAATGCATTTATGGAAGAAGCAGAAAACAATGGACACATAGTAACAAAATGTGACATAGCAAGAATGAACTTTAAAGGGTGCAACGCATGTGATAAATGCTTCACAAAAGACAACAAACCCTGCATACAAGATGATGATTTTAACAGTCTAGTACCAGTAATCTATGATTCAGATGTACTAATATTCAGCTTCCCATTATACTGGTTTTCAACTCCAGCACAATTAAAACTATTAATTGACAAATTCCATGCATTAGCATTTAAAGAAGGAATGGCAAATAAAGAATATGGAATAATAAGTGCATGTGCAAAACCAACAACAGAATTTTTCCAAGGAGTACAATACCAATTAAAACAAACATCAACACTATTTGATAATTGGACAAAACTTGGAGAAGTCCTCATCCCTGGAGTAGTAGCAGTTGGAGATATAAACAATACTAATGGTGTAGAAAAAGCTAGAGAATTAGCTAAAAAATTATAAAATTATACATTTTATTAATTAAAAATAAAAAAAAGAAAGGGGAAAAATTGAATATTTTTATTATTAAAAATTTAAAAATATTCCTTAAAATCCCTAAAATATTTAACTATTTAAACAAGTATTAACCCAATTAATAAAGTTAGTTGTACTGCTTCCTGTTCTTTCAGCTTGAGTATGACCTTGAGCCCAAACTGTTGTGAAATCCACACTTTTAACACTACTACATTGTTCTAATGCTAAAGCAAGATTAGTTTCAACTGTTAAAGCAGTATCTCCTTGATCAATACCAGTATTTATTCTCCAATATTTAGCAACATTACTAGTTCCAGCACCAGCATAATAATCACATAAATAGTACATTGGATTATACATATTTGCACGATAAGCTATTGTATTATTAAGGATATCTAAAGCTTTTAAATCACTTGTATAAGCTGTAGCATATGAACTACTATAATCACTATATGTTGCATATTTAGCTGAATTATTAACTAATAATTGTGCCATTATTGCATCGAAGTGTAATGAATCTGAAGTACTGTTACCAAATACATCATTTTCAGCTGCAGAACGACTTAAACTATCAAATGCTCCTACAGATTTAGAAGCAGATTTACAATGATTAACGAATGCTTCAATACTAGAAATAGTAGCAGTATTGGTGGTGCTATTATAAATAACCCATGTTTCATCACTATTTAAACTGTTAATATATGCTTGTGCAGTACCATAAGATGTAGAAGAGAATGTAGTGTCACTTAAATAATTATTTAATGATTCTTCAATAACTGATAATAAGTAATCATAATAAGTACCACTAGCATATATTCCATTACTAGTTGCATTTAAACTTAAAACAGTACCATTAACACTCTTTAAACCTAATTGATTAAGGTATAAAGCGTATTGTGTAGCTAAATCATCAGATAAAGCACTAGTCCAAGTACTATTAACTCTTGTACCAGTTGTTGCATATTGTCCCATATTCCATTCATATGCTTCATCAGCATAATCAAGACTAGTTATTGGACACCAGCACATTGAACCACAAACACTATTACTAATATTATTTCCATTCTTATCAACCATAGCAGCTCCAATAGATTCTAAATATGGAGTGTATAAACTACTATCTCCTGTAGCACCCATTAAAGCACTTTGAGCTCCTCCACCAGACATACCAAATGTGAAAATTCTTTCAGTATCACCTGGAATGGTGTCATTATTAAATTTTAAATAAGTTACTGCAGCTTTTAAATCTGTAACTCCCCATGGAGCTCCACCAGTATAATTATCACCATTACTTCTACCTCTACAACCTGCAAAAACATAAACAAAACCAGCACTAGTGTAAGATTTAACTTCACTACTACTATATGATGTTGGAGCAGCTTGTGCAGAATATCCTGGAGTGTTAATTGGCATTACTATAGGAGCAGTTTTTACAGTATAATTACCTACTTTACTTGCAGTGTTTAATGTACATGTGTAAGTTCCATCAGAATTTTTAGTTCCAGTCATATAAGATCCGGGAACATAAATTCCAAGAGATTCATAAGTAGTTGTTTCAGGATCCACACAGTAAACAATACCTAATTGGTAATAAATATTATTTGTTGAATCATATTTCCATTTACTCATATTTAAAGATAATTTACTAGTTAATAAACTAACATTATATGAATCATTTCCAAAAGTAGTATTAGAAGTACCATTACTAGTTACTACTATTGTTGTTGATGCAGAACTACTTGAATAATTATTATTTCCACCATAACTTGCCATGACAGTATATGATCCAACTCCAAGATTGATTTGTAGTTGTGCATTTCCATATGTGTCGGTTGTGACCCAATAAACTTTGCTTGCACCACTACTAAGTCTTGTTAAGTTTAATGCTACATGTTGACCAACTAATAAATTACCATTAACATCCTTTAAAGTAGCAGTGAAGTTTTCACCAGCACCATAAACCTCAGTAAATGGTTGTACAAGTAATATAGTTGCAGTTGTATTAGTTGTTGCATTATACACTATAATTGTGTTAAAACAACTACTAGATGTATAATTTAATGAATCATTTCCAGAATA
>JAEZRD010000023.1 GCA_023440975.1 Methanobacteriota archaeon
CTACTTCTTCAGGGGTTTCTGAGGATGTAGTAAAAAATAAATCTCCAAATTTTACTTTATTTTGTTTTTCATCTTTACTAATATTAACTAAATCTAATTTATCAGTATTAATTGTAGTATTATCAAAAATTGATTTATAAGTAATATACATTTTACCCTTACCAAAATCTTCTTTAGATTTTCCAGATAATCCTGTATATGTTTTTCCAAGATTATTTAAAGTATAATTTTCCCAATCTGAAAAATTGTTATTTTGATTATTTGGAAATCGAGTTTTTTCACTGAATAGTACATTTGAAAAATATTTCTCTAAAGATTGGTATAAAGACAATTTCTTTTCTAATAACATAATTTTTTTGTCAATTAAAGATAAAAACATAGCAATTTTCTTCTGTTCTTCTAAAGTGGTTATGGGAAATTTAAAATTTTTCATATCTCTTTGAAATATATGGGGTATGCTACTACCAGACTTTAGTTTATGAATCAATCTTAAAAAATAATCAGAGTTAAGAATTTGATAGAAAAATATGGGAGAAATGTTATTATTTACTCTAACTAACATCATAGTTCCATTAATTGTAGCTTTACCTGGTAATTTATTAATTAATGCAGGATTACCTAAGCTTCCATCTTTTGAAAATATAATATCTCCTTTTTTTAGAGCTATTTCAATTGATTCTTCATATCTTTCTATTGTAATATGGTCACATTTATTCCAATTTATTAATCCAAAATGTATGTGTTTACCTGCAATTAAAAAAGGGCCTTCATCAGTATATTCTGATTGTTTTAAATTTTTCCAACCTATTCTACCTTTAATATATGCGTTATTTTCTAAATTTATATATTTCCAAGTTTGATTAGTAAATTCGTTAAATCTTAGTATACTCACTTAATCTTTTTCATTTTTAGTAATTATATTATTTTTGTTTGATTTAAGTTATTTTTATGTGTATGTTTTTTTTAGTTGATGGAATACTTTATTTTTTGGACTATTTTACACAAATATTTATATAGTATAATAGTCCAAAATATAATATAGTAATAATAAAAGCTAAATATGGAGTTGTTGTGTATGGAGTCAGTAGGGGATAGGTTAAAATATTTAAGAAAATTGCATGGTTTTACTCAAAATCAGATTGCAAATTATTTAGGTTTTAAACAAAGTCAAATAGTTAAGTTGGAGAAAAATCAAAGAACATTAATGGTTTCTTCATTAGAAGACTTGTGTGATTTGTATAATTGCTCTGAAGAATATATTTTAGAAGGAAAAGGAAAATATTCCAAACCTGGTTTTGCATTCAGAACCAACACTAAAAATCTTGATTTAGAAACCATGGTAAGTATGAATAAAATTATAAAAAATATTGAATATTTGGATAATATTACAAAGGAACTTTAAAAAGTTACCAAATTATTGAGAGGTGTATTATTTCATGTTATATCCAGAAAATTATTTAGAAATGAATGAATTAGCTAATCAATGTAGACGGGAATGGAATATAGCTGAATATGATTCAATTGATATATTTTCATTAATTCAAGATAAAATTAAAAATTTAACTATAGTTTTTAAATCAATGGATGATGAGATTAGTGGGGCTTGTTATAAGAAATTTAATCAAATTGTTATTTTTTTAAATTCAAATCATTCTCTTGGAAGACAAAGATTTACTTTAGCTCATGAATTGTATCATGTTAAATATGATGAAGTTACTTTCCAAATATGTAATATAAACAGTAATGATGAAATTGAAAAAAAAGCGGATGATTTTGCTTCATGTTTATTAATGCCTAATGGTGCTTTAGAAAGTTATAAAAAGGATAATAATATTAAAAATTGGGATTTGGATCTTATAATTCAAACTGAACAATTTTTCCAAATAAGTCATTCTGCAATGATTTGGAGAATAAGAAACTTAGAAGAAATCACTTATGAAGAATATCAAAATTATAAAGTCCATATAAAATTGGAGGCATCTAATAGAGGATATGATTTAAAATTATATACTCCGTATTCTAATAAAGAATTTTCAATAGGAAATTATATTAGATTAACAGAAAAAGCATTAAAATGTAATAAAATTTCTCAGGGTAAACGAGAAGAATTATTATTAGATGCTTTTTGTGATGATTTGGTTTATAAAAGGAATATGGGGGATTTAGTTGAGTGAAAAATTAATTGTTTATGATACAGATTGTTTGAGTTGTTTTATAACAATAAATGATACATCAGTATTGGAAGAGTTATATGAAACAATTATTATTCCTCAAATGGTTTATAATGAATTTAACAGGAGAAATACACAATATTTGAAGAAAAGAGTTGATAAATTAATAGAAAAAGGATTTATAATAAAATTAGATATAAAACCTAATTCAAAAGAAGATTATACTTATAAGTCCTTAAAAAATGGTGATATAACAGGTAAAGATTTAGGTAGAGGGGAATCTGCAGCACTTACCTTTGCTATTCATAATAATTATATTATTGCTAGTAATAACACAAGTGATGTTATTGAAGTTGTAGAAAAGTTTGAATTGGATTGGATTCGTACAGGAGATATTTTAATCAAAGCTTTAAAAAAAGGAATAATTACAGAAGATGAAGGCAACAAATTATGGGTGAAAATGTTAAAAGCTGGCCGATACTTAAATCCTCAGACATTTACAGCATATATTAAACAAAATAAATAGAATAAAAAATTCTTATTTTTTAAGTAATTTATTTATATTATAATAATCACATATATTTATAATTCAATTTATTATGGGGGGGTATATGATATGAATTATAAGAAATATTTAATACTTTTAATACTAATTGTGACTGTGGTTTTACTTTTGCCTTCTGTTTCTGCGGCTAATCCTACTATTAAAGTGGGGAATCATAATCTTGTTTTGCCGGATAATTGTTCTGTTGTTAGTGGTAATGGTTCTAGTACTGTTCTTGTTCGTGATGGTCAAGGTGATATTTTAGCTGTTACTAATTTGAGTGCAGAGTCTTATTTTGGTGTTAGTAGTGGTTTTCAACGTGTGAGTACTGGTGGTATTAATGTGACTGGTTTTGATTCTAGTGATGCTAATATTAAGTGTGCTTGTCTTTTATATGATGATGGTTCTTATTTGATTGTTAATCTTGTTGATTCTGGTTATGGTGTTCCTGTGAATAATACTTATCATTTTGGATCACAATTACAAAGTGTTAATGGTTTGTATGTTGCTAGTTTCACTTTGTCTGGTTTAGAATCAGATTCTAGTAGTGGTAGTTGGGATAGTGATTCTGGTACTAGTTCTTTTAGTAGTGATGATGGTGGTGTTGATGATTTAGATAATGATAATATTCCTGAGGATTATGGTGATGATTCTTACTATGATTGGGAGTATTATTAAATTATTTTTTTCTTTTTTTCTTTTTTTGTGGTTTTGGGGTAGTTGCATATATATTGTGTTGTGTTGTTTTACTATTTTTGTTTAGTTTTGGTTTCATATTTTTTTTTATTTTGTTGTATTATTTTGTTGGTTCATATTTTTTTTTGTTTTTTGTATTACTCCATATTTTATAATACTTTTTTAATTATTTTTATTACTATATTTTAATAATACTAATTTAATTTTTAGTATTAATAAAATTTATTAGTAATACTTAATAAGTTAAGAATAATACTAATTAATTATAATACTTTATAAATTAAAAGTATTACTTTTTTGGTGTCTAAAAAAAAAATTATAAAACCTCATAAAAAAAACATAATAATCAATCTATAGAAAAATTAATATCTCATTAAAGATAAAAAGAAAATAAACATTAAATAAAAAAAAATAAATTGCCAAAAAGAAAATTTGGAATAACC
>JAEZRD010000033.1 GCA_023440975.1 Methanobacteriota archaeon
TTTAAATTCTTATTTTCTTAATTATACAATTAAACTTCAAGAGTATATATTCAGACATCGTAAATTTTTGAGCGACGGTAAGTAGGTGAGCCACGGGTCGATATGAATTTCAAGTGTAAAATGGTTAGTTAATATTATAACTCATGAAGTTAAATTTAAGATTTAAATGTTTAAATATTTTATAAATTCTAATAAATTATCGTTTAAATAATATTTTTAATTATGGTGTATTATTTTTTAAGATTTTTAACATGTTTAAACAATATTTTTATATTTAAAAAATTATGAAAAAATGTAAACATTAGTGTAAATACTCAAAAAAATTAAAAAGGGCAATTTTTAAGACATGAAAAAACTTGTAAAAACAGTAAAAAAAAACATTTTTACTATTTACAATTTTATATTAATCATAGAATGTTTTAAATGTACTACACTAATGTAAACACTTATAATAAACGTTTTCAATTTTATTTATGAAGTTTTAATTCAAAATCTCCATTTTTAAAATCTTCTAATTGTTCCTCTGTGAAATTAGCTATTTTGCGATCTACATAAACACATTTAAAACTTTTAATATCAAAACCTAATCGTCTACAAACCCCTGTAGTCCAACCAGTTTTAGTATCAACTAATTCAATTGGTCCTTTTAAAGTAGTTAAAAGCACATCAGTTATAGTAAAAGGCATATGATGTTTATATGAAAAATAACTATGCTCTAATTCCCCACATTCCACATCTTCTTTATTATTTAACCAGAATTTAATAATTTTCTCACACATAATTGGAGCATAATCATTAATTAAACGTTCCACCCAAAAAGAATCAGGCATTAAATGTTTATCCTCCATAATAGGTTTAATATCTTTATCTGTCCAATTGTAGAATAATTTATAACCAGTTAAAGATTTAATGTAACCATTTATATCTAAAAGGAGATAATTATCTTTAGGAGTGATAAACAATCCTAATGATCCACTAGAGTATCTCATAAGTACTGGATTTATTACATATATGTTCCAAAATTTAGTATCCCAAGTATCAATAATCTCTTTTAAAAAATTGAAATTCTGATATGGGAAAGTCATAATCCCATATAAGGATTCTTCAAAATTGTAATCTATATTGTCATCACTAAATTTAACATAATAATCATGATCTAATAATCCATGTGGAATTTCGAACTCTTTAACACCATTATCCATTGCTGTAAAAATCATATCACTTAAAATTTCATCTTCTTTAAAACAAGTATTGATTACCTTATTAACCATTAAATTATCCCGGAATATCCAGGCTTCTTCATCTTCAATTGGTAATTCAAACAATCTATAATAATTTTTCTCATTTATAAAAGGTATCATCTGATTATTAATATTTAATGTTTCATATTGCTTCATTTTTCCCTCATTTTTCATTTCTTCACGTATTAATTTACTTATTAAAGCTTTTTTGCTTGTTTTGTTTTCTATACAATATTTACTAAATTCATCTACGAAATCTTCTTCCGCTTCTATGGTAATACGTTTCATGTTTAATTACGGCCCTTTTTTAATTTATTGTTATTTATTAATTATATTTTCATACTATATAAATCTTTGTTTTATTGACAATTAAAAATGATAAATGTTAATTTAGTTAAAATAAAAACGAACAATAAGTTTTAAATAAAATAAAAAAACAAAATATAAAACCTTTAATAATAGAATTAAAAGAATAAAATATAGAAATAAACCAAGGGGTGAATGTAAAAATGGAAACCAAAAAACTTCTAGCAATCTGTGGAATAATAATCATAATATGTTTAATAATAGCAGTTGGTACATATTCAATAACAACCAACAACACAAAAAACACCACAATTGCAAATAATACAACTAACATTAATAATACAACAAATAACACAACTAATATATCTAATTCTCCAGGAACCGTTAAAGATACAAGTAGCCAATCATCAAATTCTAATAGTAAAGTAAGTGACTCAAGTAGTAGAGACTCAAGTAACTATGAAGAATATTGGCTCGATGAAAACGGAGACCCACATGATGCACCAGATGACCCTAACCATCAATACATCCACTGCAGATATAACAAAATAACACAAATGGATGAATACGACTCAATAGACTCCATACAAGGAGGACAATGATTCATATGACTAAATATTGTAGAAAATGTGGAGAAAAACTAAAAGAAAATGACCAATTTTGCACACAATGTGGCGAAATAATCAAAGATGTTAAAAAACCCCACACAACCAATACAAAAAAAGATAATAAAAATAATATTAAAAAAGATAATAAGTTTAAAATTACTGAAAAAAACCTAATAATCCTAAGTGCCACAATCATAATTATAATATCATTAATAACAGTAACTGCATTCTATATATTCAACCAACCAGAACCAACAGGAACATACAATTATAATTTTGATGGATATAACTTCAATATACCAAATGGATATCAAAAATCAGACTACACATCTAGTTTCGGATACGGAGATGATGCATTCTTTGATGGTTCTGATGGAAGTATTTATATTTCAGTCAGTAAAAACAGTTTAACAAGTGCTGAAGACTTTACAAATAATGCTAAAAACAGTTATAATTTAAATTTTACACAAGGAAATATTAATAATATAAATGGATACTTATCAAAAACAGGCTTAACAGGAGAAACAAATACAGATCTTTTCGTTTTCCAATCCGGAGATGATTTAATCACAGTTGAAGTTCCAGATTCCATCCCAATATCTGAAATAATTACAAACATACAACAAAACTAAAAAAAAAGGAGTATAAATTATAATGAAATTTTGTAACCAATGCGGAAAAGAAAACCTAGACGACGCAACCTATTGCAGCTCCTGCGGACTCAAAATAAACAACAAAAACAATAACAATCCAACATTAAACCTTTTAAATAAAAAAGATACAATAACCTCCCTTAAAAAACTAGCACTAATCCTAGGAGTAATAGGAGGAATAATCGGTTTATTCCCTGCATTCACATATATCACATATCAAGTTTTAAATTACTTCGATGTTTTAAACTTCTTCCTAATGCCCATTCTAGCCATAATAGCAGCATTACTAATTAATAAAGACTTCAAATATAGTGGAATCATCCTAATAATCGCATCAATTATTTATGTACTAACAGGAACAAGCTATGTATTCTCACAAAGCTTCATCATAATAGCAACTTTATTAATGTTCACATCAGGAATAATAACATTCATATTACCAAATTCAATTTTTAAATAAAAAAAAAGAGATATTAAAACCAAAGGGAAAAAATAAAATGAAAATCATAACATGGAATGCAAACAACAAATTCAGAGAAAAATACAAAGAAATACAAAAACAAAACGCAGACATTTACATAATACAAGAATGTGAAAACCCAAAAAACAGAACAGAAGAAGGATACCTAAAATTCAGTGAAAATAGCTACTG
>JAEZRD010000054.1 GCA_023440975.1 Methanobacteriota archaeon
CTACTTATGTTTTCCCAGAAACAGCTGTAAAAGTTGTAGATTATCTTGAAAGATTTAATGCTGTTCAAGAAAGAACATATGATGATCCAATTAATGAAATTAATGATGTAAATAAAGATAAAGTTGCTGAAATATTTGATAAAGTTAAAGCAGATGGTAGAGATACTTTACTTGGTAGTGAAGCATATGCTGTAGCTAAAGAATATGGTATTGAAGCAGCACCTATTATTCTTTCAACATCTCCTGAGGAAGCTGCTGATTTTGCTGAAGAAATGGGATTCCCTGTTGTATTAAAGATTGCTTCAGATAAAATTTTACATAAATCTGATATTGGCGGAGTAAAAGTTGGAATTGCTTCTCGTGAGGAAGCAGAGGAAGCATTTAAAGAAATAATGGATAATGCAAATAAAGCTCATCCGGATATAGTGCCAGATGGTATTGAAGTTCAAAAGATGATGGATTCTGGAATTGAAGTGCTTGTAGGTATGATTCGTGATAAACAATTTGGTCCGATGATTGCATTTGGTATGGGTGGAATTTATGTTAATTTGATTGAGGATGTTTCATTTAAGCTTGCTAATGGTTTGACTTCTGATGAGATTGATGAACAAATTAATAATACTAAAGTTGCTATGTTACTTAAAGGTTTCCGGGGTGAAGATCCAGGAGATATGGATAGTGTTCGTAATGCAATTAAACGTGTTGCTCGTTTAACTTTAGATTTCCCTGAGATAAGTGAGTTAGATATTAATCCTATTTTTGTTTATGAAAAGGGTTCTAGTGCTTTAGATATTAAGATTAAATTATAATCAATTTAATCTTTTTTTTATTTTTTCATTTTTTTTATTTTAGTAAACTTTATATATTGTAATTAACAATTGTTATATATTGGATATTATAATTTTTATAATGATTTTTTTTATATTATTGCCTTCTAGGATTTTTATCCTTTTTTTAATTTAAAAAAATTAACAATTGTTATATAAATTATTTTTTTATTCAAATTATAGTTATTTTTTAAAGTATCAAAAAATATAACTAAAAATGTTATAAAATTTATCATAACTTTAAAAATTAATAAATTTATTTTAAAAGAGGTAACAAAATGAGTAATAATAACAATAATAACAAAAAAGAATTAGGAGTAGCAACTTTAAGTGTCCATGCTGGCCAAGAACAACCTGATCCCGCAACTGGTGCGAGAGCTACACCTATATATCAAACAGCTTCTTATGTATTTAAAGATGCAGAAGAAGCAGCAGGCCGATTTGCTTTGACAAATCCTGGACAAATATATAGTAGATTAACAAATCCAACAAGTGATGCATTTGAAGCAAGAATTGCTGCAGTAGAAGGAGGAAAAATTGGAATTTCTGCTGCAAGTGGTTTAGCTGCAATATCTTATGCATTATTGAATATTACTTTACCAGGTGATGATATTGTTTCTGCAGACAACCTTTATGGTGGAACATACACCTTATTTGAATCAACATTTAAAGAACTTGCTAGAAATGTAATATTTGTACCATCTCAAGATTTAAATGCTTTTGAAGAAGCTATAACTCCAAAAACTAAAGCTATTTATGTAGAATCCATTGGAAATCCAAAATTAGATGTTCCTGATTTTGAAAAATTAGCAGAAATAGCTCATTCTCACAATATACCATTAATTGTAGATAATACATCTGCAGTAGGGTTAGTACAACCATTAAAACATGGAGCAGATATAATAGCTGCATCTGCAACTAAATTTGTAGGTGGACATGGTATAGCAGTAGGGGGATATATTGTAGATAGTGGTAACTTTGATTGGGCAAAAGGAGATTTTCCAACAATAACTGAACCTGATGAATCTTATCATGGTTTAGTTTTCTATGATTTAGGGGAAGCTGCTTATATCACTAGAATAAGAGCAAGATTATTACGTGATCTTGGTGCAACACTCGCTCCAGTTCATAGTTTTATATTCCTTCAAGGTTTAGAAACTTTAACATTACGTGTTAAAAAACATTCTGAAAATGCATTAATAGTTGCTAAACATTTAGAAAATCATCCTAAAGTTAGTTGGGTTAATTATCCGGGTCTTGAATCTCATCCGGCTCATGAAAATGCACATAAATATTTAGGTGATTCTTATGGTGGAATTTTAGGATTTGGAATTAAAGGGGGATTAGAAGCTGGAAAACAATTCATTAATAATGTTGAATTACTTTCTCATTTAGCAAACATTGGAGATGCAAAAACTTTAGTTATTCATCCTGCAAGTACTACTCACCAACAATTAACTGAAGAAGAACAAGCTCAAACTGGAGTAACTCCTGATTTTGTTAGAGTTTCTGTTGGTATTGAAGATGTTGAAGATATTATTGCAGATATTGATCAAGCTTTAGATAAAATAGATGCTTAATTTATTTTAAATATTTTTTAAAGTGGATTTCCACTTTATTTTTTTTCTTTTTTTATAATTTTTTGTCATACCTAAACCTTTAAATATTAAAACAGCACAATTATAACTATAGTTATATAACAATAGTTATAACTTTTGAATATTATGCCATTAATTAATAATTAAATTTGGAGATGAAAAAATGATATATATGGACAATTCAGCTACTTCACCTGTACATCCTGAAGTATTCAAAGAAATGAAACCATTTTTAAAAGAAGTCTTTGGAAATGCATCAACATTATATTCATTAGGAAGAGAATCAAGAAAAGCACTAGATATTTCAAGAGAAAGAGTTGCTAAACTAATCAATGCAGAACCTAATGAAATCAAATTCACAAGTGGAGGAACAGAATCAGATAATTGGGCAATAAAAGGTATTGCTTTCAAAAATAGAGACAAAGGAAAACATATCATAACAACTGTTATTGAACACCCAGCAGTAAAAAATACTTGTGCATGGTTAGAAAAATTAGGTTATGAAATAACTTACTTACCTGTAAAAGAAAATGGAATCATCGATCCTCAAGATTTACAAGAAGCTATACGAGATGACACTATATTAATCAGTGTTATGCATGCAAATAATGAAATTGGAACAATCCAACCAATTGAAGAAATTGGAAAAATTGCTAAAAAACATAATATTATATTTCATGTAGATGCCGTACAAAGTGTAGGGAAAATACCTGTAGATGTTAAAGCAGCAAATGTAGATTTACTTAGTATTAGTTCACATAAAATTTATGGACCAAAAGGAGTAGGTGCATTATATATTCGAAAAGGTATAAAACCTGAAGTTTTAATTCATGGTGGAGGACAAGAAAATAATCAAAGATCTGGAACTGAAAATATACCCGGAATTGTGGGATTTGGAAAAGCATGCCAATTAGCACAAAATAATCTAGAAAAAAATACTAAACAATTGATTGAAATCCGAGACAAAATCATTGATGGAGTATTATCTCAAGTTGATGAAGCATACTTAAATGGAGATCGTGATAAAAGATTACCTAACAATGTCAATTTCAGGTTTACAGCAATTGAAGGAGAATCTTTAGTTTTAATGTTAGATGCAAAAGGAATTGAAGCTGCAACAGGTTCAGCATGTTCATCAAATACATTAGAGCCCTCATATGTATTAACAAGTTTAGGATTAGAAGCAGCACAAGTTCATGGATCATTAAGATTAAGTTTAGGTACTGAAAATAGTTTAGAAGATGCCGACAAAGTAATTGAAGATATTAAAGATGTAGTCACTACTTTGAGAAATATGTCTCCCCTATGGAATAATGAAGAAGGAAAAAGTGATTATTCCGTTGCAGGCGATGAAGAATACGGAT
>JAEZRD010000057.1 GCA_023440975.1 Methanobacteriota archaeon
TTCATTAGATTTTCCACAATTAACACAATATTTAACCATAATTACATAACTCTTCTTATTATAATATTAATGTATCATTTTATTTTATTCTTTTTTTTATAATTAAATAAATTAAATTTAAATAAGAAAAATATTTAAAAAAAAGGGTTTAAAATTTTTTTTTATCCTTCAGGATTTTCAGGCACATTACTTCCACTTGAAGAACTACCACTATTACTAGAACTTGAACTTCCACTGCTTGAAGAAGATCTTGTATTACTGGATTGTGAGTTTGATTGTCCGTTGTCGCTTATAATGTTATTATTGCTATTTTGAATGTTGGAGTCCTGGTTTGTGTTTGTGTGTGGTGTGAGGTATATGTATCCTATTGCTGCAATTATAGCGACAATGATGATTAATATTATTAGTATGTAATTTTTTTCTTCCATTAATTTAGCCTCTTATTTTTATGATTATTGGTAGGTATTTTGAGTCTTTTCCTGTGTAGTTTCCTAATTTTTTATTGGATAGCCAGTGTGTAAATAGGTTGAAGAGTTTGTAGTCTGTTAATTCTGGGACATTTTCTGAGACAATGTTAATTAGTCTGTTATATTCTTGGTTTGATTGTAGGTAGTTTTTGAGGTTGGGTTTGATTTGGACTTTTATTCCGCATAGTATGCTTAGGAATCTTGAGGCGTGTAATACTTCTTCGTTTATTATTTTGTAATTGTCATTGAGTAAGTATAGTCCTGGTGTTATGGCTCTGGATTGTAGTCCTTTGTATTTTTGCTCTGTGAATAGGGTTAGTATTTCTTCTTTGTTGTTTTTGTTTGTTTTGAATGATTGGTATAGGTTGATTAGTTCTCTTGCCATTGTTTGTAATTGGTTTTCTGTGTATCCTAGGTTTTTTAGTTTGTGTAGTACATTATCGTAACCGTAGAATAGGTTTGTGTTGGGTAGTGTTGCTATTAGGTCTCTGCATACTCTGTGGTATATTAGTTTGTTGTTTTTGAGGGTATTGATTTCATCTAGGTTTTTTTGGAAGAGTATTTTCTCTGTTTCATATGATTGGTAGTTGTAGTCTTGTTTTCCATAGTATTCTAGGGTGTTTTCATTTCTGAAACTATAATATAAGTATTTTAGTATTTTTTCTCTGTAATCTGGGTTAGTTAAACAGTAGTGTCCTATTATTTTTGTCCATTCTACACTTTTTAGTTCACCTGGTTTTAGTTGTATGTATAATAGTTGGAATGGTTCTTGTATTATCCAATCCATTCCAGTATCAGTTTTTAGTCCGATTTTTTCAATTGTTTCTGGGTTTTTAGCTAAGACTATTATGCTTCCTTTAGGTGTTTTTTTAGTTTTTTCAAGGTTTTCAGTGTAATATGCTTTTTTTACTGGTTGGATTTCATAATTATTCCCTATTAATTGTTGATAATCTGGTAGGATTTTTAAGTAGATATCTAAGAGTTTTAATAAGTCTTTTTTTAATTCTTCATCAGTGAATTCGTTTGTTTTATAGAATTTGCTTATTATGCTGTGTTTTGTTATTTTTCCTTCACTGTATTTTGATTGGAAACCTTCTGGTATGGAATCTATTTTTTCAAGTAGTTTTTCACTTCTATATACTAGGTTTTCGTATTCTTCATGAGTGTATCCTTGGTGTAGGCTTAAGTACATTCCGTTTAGTTCTGATTTAAATAGGAATGCTATGTATAAGCCGTGTCTGAAGTTGGGGATGTATTTGGTGTTTCTTATTGCTGCCCATGCTTGGTCTATGAATACTCCGGTTCCAACGGATATTTTGGCTTGGTAGTTATAACTTTCTGGAAAGATTTCTCTTATAAAATCTTTAAAATCAGGGGTGAATTGATTATCTATTTTTTTTACAAGTAGGCTTTCTTTGAAGTTGTTTTGTTTTTCTTTACTGTATTCTGTTATGATTTGGTTGAAATTTTCGGATATTTTATTTTTCATTTTTGATCATATATTTCTCGAAGTTTGATGGATAGGTCCATTATGTTTAGTTGTGATACTTTTTCATATTCAGGCATTAATTGTTCATAAGTTTCTATTAAGTATTTTAAATCTTGCTCTAAGGATTCTTCATTTATCTCATCAACTTGATAAAATTTTCCAAGGATATTTCCAGCTGCACACTTGTTAGGTTCAAACTTAAATTCTTCAGGTACTTCATCTAGACAATGACGTAACATTTCACCTCTCATGTATAATATGTCAAAATGACCACCAATACCACGAATCCCTTGATCTATTTTAACAAATAACCTTCCACTTTTAGGATGAAAACTATAACCAACAAAAAGACCATGCATATAATCAGAACCAGCATCAGTATTAAAAATAGTTGCAACTGGAGCATTCAACCACTTATCACTCCCCACATCAATACTAACACTATACTTATCAGGCTCACCAACAATATCATATACAAAGTTTTTTAAATCTTCACCATAATCCTCTTCAATTTTACTTGCAAATTCACTCTCACTTTTAGGTGTTTCCATTTCCACTTGATAATTGTTAAGTAAATCCTTAAAATTTTCACTAACACTAACCATAACCTTAATCCAACCTTTAATCTCTTTTATCATTTATAAAATCTATAAACATATTAAAAATTTCATAATCACTTAATTCTGGAATAATATCTGAAATTTCTACTATAAATTTTTTATACTCCCTATTACTTTCAACATAATTTAGTAGTGAAGTATCTAAACATAAAGAATAATCAATTATTTTAGCTAAAAAAGTACAAATATCCACAACTTTATCACTAATAACCAAATAATCTGAATCTAACAAATATAATGCAGGACTAACAAAACCTGAATCAATAACCCCATAATTTTTACCTGCAAAAGTAGTTATTGCTTCCTCTTTTTCAATATTATCCCCATTAAGGAATGTTTCAAGTAAACATAAATAATCCCTTGCTAAATTATCCAAATCATTTATAGTATAACCATTATTTTTCAAATCATCAAAAATAGTATTATTCTTATTTAAATTAAAAGGTTCAGGAAAAACAATAAACAAATCACTAAACACAGTATTATAATCCAAATCCCCTGGAGAATTTAAAATTTCAATTAAATCCTCTTTTAATAAGTGAATTTTTTTAACATAAAGTTCACCTGTTGCAAACTCCACATACTCCGGTCTAAAAACAGAAAAATAATCAATCAATTCTTGTTTACCCTTAGACATTTTAAACTAACTCATCAACTCGTTTATGTAATAAGTTATCTAAATTTTTAATATAATCTTCACGATTTAAAATTAAAAGCTTATTTTCTAATGCTTTTTGCTTATCATCAATTTTTATCCCATCCCACACAACCAAAACACATGGAATAGTATTTGTTAATTTAGCATCAATAAAATCATGACGATAACCTAAAACTTTATAAACACTATCAGTAATATAATCCTTATTATCCGTCCTTTTAACCTCAACTATACGATACTGACTTTTACCCTCTTCAACATATTCAATTATAACATCAGGTCTTCTTGTGTTTACATTCAAATCATAACTTTCAAAAATCTTTTTATATTTACTCTTCTTAATAAAAATATCAGGAGTATGTTGATAATAAATTTTAATTTCAACACCATCAACAACACTTTTAGCAGAATAATCATTACCCTTTCTTAAAAGACCTAAGTTTAAATCCTCACCTTCTTTTTCCAGTACTTCTATAAGTTTGAAGAATACATAAACCTCATATAATTGATCAAGGTTCATAGGTTCTAAAATTTGATGTTGTATTAAATCTTTTAAAACATTTAAATCCTCATCTATGAATAAATCATAATATAATTGATAAGCTTTAGCAACATAAACATAAGATTTATTTCTTTGATTTGTAGCACGTCTAAAAGCTTTATTTGGAACATTTGAAATATTTGTAACATCATTAAAATGCACATTCTTTAAATTATGCTTAAAAGAATAATATACTTGAGTTATAATTGTCTGCCAATACTCAATTTCTTCAACATTATAATCTAAATTTCCAAGATTAATAGCATGAACCATTTTAACAGATTGAGATAATAAAAACTTTAAAAGCTGATTTTCCTCAACATCATAAGACTTACTACTAGGAGTGCATAAAAAAAGACTAGGATCATTATATCCTTGAGCATAACGTGTTTTAAGAGTCATATTCCAATTAATACGGCCACGAATAATACCATTATATTGAACTAACTCTTTTTGAGTTGAATGTGCCATATTACGCATAATATTTGGTAAAACATTCATTAAATCTTTAATTTGAGGACTAATGAGAAAATGAACCATCTTAAGATAATCCATATCTTCCTTACTTAAATCAAACAAATTCAAAATAGGATAATCTAATTGAGGAATACCTTCCTTAAACAAATATAAAAAGAGATAATTATTAATCCCATTAATTATATCTTCTTTTATTTCCTCGTTCCAACAATCATTAGCAGAAATTGACATTCTTTAAAGTCCTGTAACCTTAAAACTTTCAAGTTTATCATAAATAATGTTTTGGCCAAAAATTGGCTCTATAATTTTTTGAATATCCTCAATCTGCTTATTAGTTAAACCTTCAAACTGAGGAATAATATAACTTAAAACAGCTTCTCTAAGAATAGTTAGTTCAATTGGTTCCCCAAATTCTTCATAAACTTTATTTGCAGATATAATATATTTAACCATATCCTTAAATATTGCAGGTCCTAATTCGCGTGAATTATTAATATTTAAAAGTTGAATTAAGTTTTCTTCATAATATGGATCTAAATCTTCACACCATTGACTAATTAAATTCTTATAATTTTCAAATGAAGGTATACTTACATTAATAAACATAAAACGTCTCATAAATGCATAAGATAAATCATACAAGTAATCTTTATCATAAACATTCATAGTGGCTATAATTCTCCAATTATTACCTACCACATAAGTACTTGTTTTTTCATCAAAGTAACTCCGATTTTTATCTTCATCTCGAATTATTTTAATAGACATACCATTTAATTCATAAGGTAATTCAACATCTTGACCAGAAAGAACTGTGAATAATTGACCAAATGCTT
>JAEZRD010000101.1 GCA_023440975.1 Methanobacteriota archaeon
TTACTGGGGTTATAAGACATTATCTACTCATAAAAGTCTTAAAAATAGCTTGAAATTAGTTAAACCCAATCTTGTTGTATTAACAACAAGATATGCAGATACAATAGATTCTATTTTTAATGAATTAGAATATAAGGTAGAAGAATCAGATAATATCGCAATATTATTCGGTGGTCCTTACTCTTCCATTGAAGAAAATGTCGAAAGCTCAAATTGGGATCTTGTAAAGATAAATACAATTCCTAATCAAGGAACTGAGACTGTAAGAACTGAAGAAGCGGTATCAGCTACATTATCTATATTCAATTTAATGATGGACTAATAGTTGTTTATTAGTCTGTTTACAGGTTATTCTTAACTTGTAATATTATGTAAAAAGTAATTAGTAACAATATTTAATGTTATTAGTAAATTTAGCTTGTGCTATTAAGTAGCTATAGCTATCAACTATAAGATTATTTACCCAATTAGGGTTATGAAAATTTTAGTTGTAAAGTAAAATATTCATGTTTATCTAACTTTAAACGAATCAGAACCACAAATAATTTGGGTTATGGATTTTTAAAGTTATTTATTTAAATTTAAAAAATTTAAAAGCATTTCATTAAAGAATCTTGAAAATTTATTTTTTTAGATACTCTTTAAGAAAAATGATTATAAAAAATTTAAAATACGTATTTTAAATTAAAATAAAATGATAAAAAAGAAAACCAATAATTAATATGTTATATTTATTTAAACTAATTAATTACGGGAAATAAAAATATAAAATAAAGGAGGAAAAGATTAAATGACTAGACATCATCAACCAAGAAAAGGTTCTGTTGCATTTAGCCCTAGAAAAAGAGCTGCTAAAGAAACTCCTAGAATTAAATCTTGGCCTAGTTATGAAGAACCAAAACTTTTAGGTCTTGCTGGTTATAAAGTGGGAATGACTCACGCAATGTGTGTTGACACTGATAAAAATTCTCCATCTTATAATATGGAAATTTTCACACCAGTAACTGTTTTGGAAGTACCACCCGTTGTAATAATGGGAATTAGATCATATGAAAAAACTACTCGTGGTTTAAAAGCAATCACTGAAGTAATTGCAGATAATTTAGATGAAGAACTCTCACGGAAGATAACTCTCCCTAAGGAATATAATCAATCTGAAGCTATTGCAAAAATACAAGATGCCTTAGATCACACTGATGAAATTAAGGTTTTAGTACATACTAATCCTAAGTTAACCAGTGTTCCTAAGAAAAAACCTGAAATATTTGAGTGTGGTATTGGAGGAACATCTCCAGAAGAAAAATTAAATGCTGCATTAGACTTATTAGGTAAAGAAGTCAAAGCAAGTGATGTATTTTCTGATGGACAATATGTTGATTCTATTGCAACAACCAAAGGAAAAGGATTCCAAGGTGTAATTAAAAGATGGAATATTAGAATCCAATATGGAAAAGCTGCACGTAGTAGTAAAAAGAGACACGTAGGTTCCATAGGACCATGGACACCTAGAAGAACTATGTGGACTGTTGCTCAAGCAGGTCAAATGGGATATCATAAAAGAACTGAATTTAATAAGAAGATTTTAAAGATTTCTGATGCATCTGATGTAGACGCAATAAACCCAGATGGTGGATTTATAAAATATGGTCTTGTAAAAAATGATTATATTTTAATTAAAGGTTCCGTTCCTGGTCCATCTAAAAGATTAATTATTTTAAGAAAAGCTATGCGTCCTAAAAAATCTGATGATAACGCACCACAAATAAACTATATTAGTACTAGTTCTAAACAAGGAGCCTAATTATGAAGGTTAATACTTATAATTTAGAAGGGGAAGTTGATGGAGATATTGAACTTCCAGCTATTTTTGAAGAAGAATACAGACCAGATTTAATAAAAAGAGCTGTAATTTCTGCACAAACTGCTAGAGTACAACCTTGGGGTAATGACCCTATGGCTGGTAAAAGAACTACTGCTGAATCTTGGGGTTCAGGTAGAGGTGCTGCTATGGTACCTAGAATTAAAAATGGTTCCAAAACTGCTTTTATTCCTTTAGCTGTTGGTGGTCGTCAAGCTCACCCAGTTCGTGCTGAAAAAAATCATCATGAAAAAATTAATAACAAAGAAAGAAAATTCGCTATTAGATCTGCAGTTGCAGCAACTATTAATGAAGAATTAGTTTCTGAAAGAGGACATAAAATTGAAAATGTTCCTCAAATACCATTAATTGTTGATGATGAGTTAGCTACAGTTAAGAAAACTAGTGAAACTCGTGAAATATTCAAAAAATTAGGAATATTTGATGATGTTACAAGAGCTAAAAGTAGTAGAAAAGTGAAAGCTGGTAGAGGTAAACTTAGAGGTAGAAAATACCGTAATGCTAAAGGACCTCTTATAGTTGTTGGTGAAGATAAAGGTATTAGTTTAGGTGCACGTAACCATGCTGGTGTCGATATTGTATCTGTTGAAAATTTAAATGCTGAATTATTAGCACCAGGTACTCATCCAGGTAGATTAACCGTTTTCACTAAATCCGCAGTCGAAAAATTAGGAGGATTATTCCAATAAATGTCCTTTAGGGATATTTAAACAGGAATAATTACAAAGTGAAGGTGGATATTTATGGATCCTTACTCAGTTATAGTTAAACCTCATGTTACAGAGAAAACTATGAACTTAATTGACCAAAACAATGAATTAACTTTTGTTGTTAATAGAGAATCTAATAAAGCATCTATAAAAAATGCTTTTGAACAGTTATATGATGTTAAAGTTTTAAGAGTTAATACTCATATTAACTCAAAAGGAATTAAACTTGCTTATATCAGATTAACTGAAGATGAAGAAGCAGAAGATATAGCTGTTAAAATGGGAGTATTCTAAGGAGGAATGAAATATGGGAAAACGATTGATCATTCAACGTAGAGGACGAGGAACTCCTACTCATCGTGTTGCATCTCACAGATTCAAAGATAAGATACAATACAGAACTTATGATAACTTAGAAAAAGAAGGTAGTATTAAAGGAATAGTTGCAGATATTGTACACGACCCAGGTAGAACTGCCCCTATTGCATTAGTTAAATTTGAAAATGGAGAAAAGAAATTTATTCTTGCTCCTGAAAGTATTCAAATTGATGATGAAATAGAATGTGGAATTTCTGCACCAATAAGTTTCGGTAATACATTACCATTAAAAGAAATTCCTGAAGGAACTCCTATTTATGATATTGAAAATAGACCAGGAGACGGCGGTCGTTTTGTAAGATCTTCTGGAACATATGCTTCTTTAATTACTCATGATGCAAATCAAGCTGTTGTAGAATTACCTTCTGGTGAATTAAAATCTTTCAACCCTAAATGCCGTGCTAGTATTGGAGTAGTTGCTGGTGGAGGAAGAAAAGAAAAACCATTCCTTAAAGCAGGAAACAGATGGCATGCTCTTAATGCAAAGGGTAAAAAGATGATGACCGTTAGAGGAGTAGCAATGAATGCTGTTGACCACCCACACGGTGGAGGTAACAGACAACACCCAGGTGTACCAACTACTATTTCAAGACATGCATCTCCAGGAAGAAAAGTTGGATCTATTGCAGCTAAACGTACAGGTAAAAGACGATAAATAAGGAGGTAGCTACTTGGCAAGAAAAATATTTAAATATCAAGGATTAACCCTAGAAGAATTACAAGATTTATCTCTAGATGAGTTAGTTGAGATCTTACCAGCAAGACAAAGAAGATCTCTTAAGAGAGGATTTTTACCAAGACAACAAACAGTTTTGGATAAATTCAGAAAACTTAAAAAACAAGAACAAAATAAAAAAGGCGGTAAACCATTAGTTATTAAAACTCACTGTCGTGACATGATTGTATTACCTGAAATGGTAGGTACTACTTTTGGTATATACAATGGTCATGAATTTACTGAAGTAACTTTCACTCCAGAAATGATTGGTTGTTACTTTGGAGAATTTGCACCAACTAGACAAAGAGTTACTCATGGTGACCCAGGTATGGGAGCTACAAGAAGTAGTATGTTTGTACCACTTAAATAAGGAGATTAGAACATGGCAAATAAATATGCATATAATAATACAGATATTGATGAAGAAAAAACTGCACGTGCTATGGCTAAAACTCTTAAAGTTTCCCCAAAACATTGTGTTGAAATTTGTAATGCAATAAGAGGAATGGAAGTATCAAAAGCTAAAGAATATTTAAACAATGTTATTGATATGAAACAAGCTGTTCCATTTAAAAGACATAATAAGAAAGTAGGTCATCGTAAAGGTGCACAAGGTTGGCCATCTGGAAGATACCCTGTTAAAGCTTCTGCTGAAATACTCAAAGTATTAGAAAATGCTGAAGCAAATGCAGAGTACAAAGGTATGGATACTGAAAACCTTATTATAGAACACATCTCTAGTCATAGAGGTATGGTTATTAGAGGAGCTATTCCAAGAGCATTTGGTAGAGTCACTCCATTTAATACACCAACTACACATGTTCAAATAGTATTAGTGGAGGCTTAAGTATATGATAGAAAAAGATTTCGTAACAGAAGGACTTAAAAGAACCAAAATCGATGAGTTTTTAGAAAAAGAACTTGAAAGAGCAGGTTATGGTGGAATGGAAGTTCAAGTTACTCCACTTGGAACAATGGTTGTTGTTTATGCTGAAAGACCAGGAATGGTTATTGGTAGAGGTGGAAAAACTGTTAGAGCTATCACTCAAACTTTAAAAACTGATTTTGATTTAGATAATCCTCAAGTTGAAGTTAAAGAAGTGGATGTTCCTGAACTTAACCCTAAGATAATGGCATCTAAAATTGCAAATATGCTTCAAAGAGGAATGCACTTTAGAAGAGTTGCTTATTCCACTATTCGTCGAATTATGGGAGCAGGAGCTCAAGGTGTAGAAATTACTATTTCCGGTAAAATAAGAGGATCAAGATCTGCTGTTGCAAAATTTGTTGAAGGATACATTAAAAAATGTGGTGAACCTTCAGACAGATTTGTAAAAGAAGGTTTTGCAAGTGCTACTTTAAAACCTGGTGTTTTAGGAATTTATGTACGTATCATGCCTCCTGAAGCAGTTTTACCTGATAAAGTTGACATAATTGCTCCTCAAGTTGAAGAAGTTGTTGAAGAAGTTGAAGTCGAAGAAGAAGTTGTTGAAGAAGTTCAAATTGACGAAGAAACTGAAAACTTAGAAGAACTTGAAGAATTAGAAGAAGTTGAAGTCGAAGAAATTGATGAAACTGAACAAGTTGAAGAAGCAGATTCTTCTGAAGAAACTGAAGAGGTTGAGTAATTATGGCCATTTTAAGAAGTAATGAAATATGGGAAATGGAAATTGAAGAAATTCAAGAAAAATTAATTGAACTCAAAGCAGAATTAAATAAAAATGTTTCTAAAGGTGCTGCTGCTGGTGTTATTGAAAACCCGGGTCAAATTCGAGAACTTAAAAGAACTATTGCTCGTGTTCTTACAATTATGAGCCAAAAACAGAAGGAGAACTAAATGAAAATTTGTGAGGTATGTGGTCTTCCTGAAGAACTTTGTGTTTGTGAAGAAATCGCAAGAGAAGTTCAAACTGTAAAAGTTTATACAGTTCGAAGAAGATTCGGTAAACTTATGACAATTGTCGAAGGAATAGATGAACACGATATTGATATAAAAGAACTCACTAAAACCTTAAAAAGTAAATGTGCCTGTGGAGGAACTGCCAAAAATGGTCAAATAGAACTCCAAGGTGATCATAAAACTAAAGTTAAAGAAGTTTTATCAAATATGGGTTTTTCCTCAGATACTATTGAAATTAGAGATAATAGAAAGAAAAATAATAATTCTCATAGACATAATAACAATAGAAATAGAGGAAATCACTAATTTGATTCAATATTGTTTATAAGTAATCTATTAAAGTTCTAAAACGAAAATCATAAGTTTGATTATTTATTTTTTAATCACACTTTTGTTTTATAGAATAATATGATAAACTCAAATAATATATTCTATCATGAATTGATTGGTTTAGAGCTTGAAGTTATTGATAGCTCTAATAAATCATTAATAGGGATTAGTGGAATTGTAATTGATGAAACTAAGAAAACTCTAAAGATAGAAACTATTAATAATAAAGAAAAATTGATTCAAAAGGATGTTTCAATATTTCACTTTACTCTCCCAAATGGATTGAAAGTTGAAATAAATGGGAAAATTTTGTTGAACCGTCCTGAAGATAGGATAAAAAAGAGATATAAAAAAATATAATGGTGATAATATGGTTGGTCTCAATGTCCAAGAACCTGAAACTACATGTAAGGATCCAAATTGCCCTTTTCATGGTAATTTGCCTTTAAGAGGTCAAGTCCTTGAAGCTACAGTTACATCTTATAAAAATGATAGAACTGTTACTGTAGAACGTAGTTACTATAAATTCATTAAGAAATATGAAAGATACGAAAAAAGAAATTCAAAAATTAATGTTCACAAACCAGATTGTATTAATATAGAAATTGGTGATTCAGTTAAGATTGCTGAATGCAGACCTTTAAGTAAAACAAAACATTTTGTTATAGTAGAAGTTAAAGGAGATAATTAAAATGAAAGCAACTACTTCCAATGTTACAAAAGCTTTACCTATTGGTGCTAGACTCCAATGTGTTGATAATACCGGAGCACGTGAAATTGAAATTATATCTGTTAAAGGATATAAAGGTGTTCGCAGACGACTTGATGTCGCTGGTGTCGGTGATTTAATCATTGCTTCAGTTAAGAAAGGAACCGCTGATATGCGAAGAGAAGTTGTAGAAGCTGTTGTAGTAAGACAAAAAAAAGAATTCAGACGTGCTGATGGTCTTCGTGTTAAATTTGAAGATAATGCAGCTGTTATAATAACTCCTGAAGGATTATTAAAAGGATCTGAAGTTAGAGGCCCTGTTGCTAAAGAAGCTGCAGATAAATGGCCTAGTGTTGGTAGTGCTGCAAGCATTTTAATTTAAGGGTGATAGTTATGTCAAAACAACCAAGAAAACAAAGAAAAGCATTATACACTGCACCTTTACACCAACGTCGTAAAAGAATGAGTGTAAATTTAAGTCATGATTTAAGAGAAAAATTAGGAAGAAGAGCTATTCCTGTTAAAGTAGGAGATAAAGTTATGGTTCTTCGTGGTGATTTTAAAGGCCAAGAAGGTGAAGTACAAACTATTAACATTAAAAAATACAAAGTTACAGTTGATGGAGTTACTATTAACAAAGCTGATGGTAATGCTGTATTTTTAGAAGTTCACCCTTCCAATTTAATGATTACTGATGTAGACTTAGATGATGAAAGACGAAATAAGCATGAAAAGGAGGAATAAATAATGGCAAATATGGGATCTAGAAAACATCTTAAGAGATATAAAGCTCCTAAAACCTGGCCTATCCATCCAAAAGAAAAAACCTGGACAGTAAAACCAGCTGCAGGTCCACACGCTATTGAAGATTCCTTATCTTTATTAGTTGTTGTTCGAGATATTTTAGGAATAGCTGATAATGCTAGAGAAGCTAAAAGAATTATTAACTCTGGAAATGTCTTAATTGATGGAAGAGTTAAAAAAGATTATAAATATCCTGTTGGATTAATGGATATTATTACAATACCAAAAAATGAAGAATCTTACAGAGTATTACTTGATAATAAACACAGATTAACTTTACTTAAAATTACTGGTGAAGATAATGATGTAAAATTATCCAAAATTGTTAATAAAACTACAGTTAAAGGTGGAAAAACTCAATTCAATTTTCATGATGGTAGAAATTTATTAGCTGATGCTGATTACAAAGTTGGAGATGTATTAAGTTTAAAAGTACCTGAACAAGATGTTCAAAATGCATTTAAATTAGAAGAAGGAGCTATTGTTTTAGTAACTGGTGGTAAACATACTGGTGAAATAGGTAAAGTTTCTGAAATAATTATTAATGAATCTTCAAATCCAAATACTGTAGTTATTGAAAACAGTAAGAATGATAATTTCTTAACTCTTAAAGATTACGCATTTGTAATTGGTGAAGAAAAACCATCAATCAAGTTATTGGAGGTTAATCAATGAATGTTATGGATCAAATATTAGTTTCTAAAGCTACCGTAAATATAGGTGTTGGAGAATCTGGTGAAAGATTATCCCGTGCAATGGTTTTACTTGAAGAAATGTGCGAACAAAAACCAGTTAAAACTTATTCTAAAGTTACTAACCCTGAATTTGGTATTCGTAAAAGACAACCAATTGCTTGTAAAGTTACTTTACGTGGTGAAAAAGCTGATCGTGTTATTAAAATGGTTTTAGAAGGTATTAATAATAAAATTAAACCTACTCAATTTGATAACCAAGGTAACTTATCTTTTGGTATAAGAGAACATATTGATATTCCTGGAATGAAATATAATCCAGATATTGGTATATTCGGTATGGATGTATCTGTAACTTTTGAAAAACCAGGATACAGAATATCTAAAAGAAAAATCCAAAATAAAAGAATTCCAAGTAAACACAAAATTACTAGAGAAGAAACCATGAAATTCATGGAAGAAAACTTTAAAGTTAATCTTGTAGATGAAATAATTGAAACTTATTAAACTTAATTAAGGTGATAATTTGCCAAGAAAATACGGTAGAGCAGCAAAAAAATGTAGTCGATGTGGAGATCATTCTGCTATGGTCAGTCGTTATGGATTAAATTTATGTCGACAATGCTTCAGAGAAGTCGCCCCAAAGATTGGATTTAAGAAATATAATTAAATAGTAAATTTTTTACAAAAAAATAATAAAAATGAAAAGGTGTTATAGTTATGACTCTTATGGATCCTCTTGCAGATGCTTTAACTAACATAAGAAACAATGAATTACAAGTAAATGATCATTGTACTATTAGCCCAGCATCAAAATTAATTGGGCAAGTTTTAAGCACAATGCAAAAAGAGAATTATATAGATGAATTTGAATATATAGATGACAATAAGGCTGGAAAATTCGAAGTTGAATTAGATGGTAACATTAATCAATGTGGTGTTATTAAGCCTCGTCATGCTGTAAAGAAAGATGAATTTGAGAAATTTGAAAAAAGATATTTACCAGCAAAAAATTTCGGTATTTTAATCGTTACTACTCCTGAAGGTATTATGACCCATAAGGAAGCTAAAGAACGAGGTATCGGTGGAAGATTGTTGGCTTACATGTATTAGGTGATTAAGTATGGTATTAGCTGCAGCTATTAAGGAAGAAATTGAAATTCCTGAAGGCGTTGAAGTTAACATTGAAAAAGTTAACATTAAAGACACTGTTACTGTTAAAGGACCAAAGGGTGAAACTTTTAGAAAATTCAATTATCCTAACTTAACAATTAACAAAGAAGAAGATACTGTTGTAATAGAATCTACTTTCCCAAAGAAACATGATAAAGCTATGGTAGGTACTACTACTGCTCATATTAAAAATATGATCACTGGTGTTACTGATGGTTTCACTTACAAAATGAAAATCGTATTTGCTCACTTTCCAATGACTGTTAAAGTTCAAGGAGATATAGTTAATATTGATAATTTTATTGGAGAAAGAAGCCCTAGACATTCCAAGATTGTTGGTTCTGCTAAAGTCAGCGTAAAAGGTGACGAAGTAACTATTACTGGTATAAATAAAGAAGATGTTGGTCAAACAATGGCTAACTTAGAACAAGCTACTAAAATTATTGGTAAAGATCCTAGAGTCTTCCAAGATGGTATTTACTTAGTTAGCAAAGAATAAATTGAGTTATTATTGGTGATTATAATGAATAAGAAATTTAATAGACAAGAATATGCTCGTTACAAAAAATTAGGTAATAATAAATGGAGACGTCCTAGAGGTAAAACCAGTAAAATGCGAAGATATGAAGCTGGAAAACCTGATATGCCTGCTATAGGCTATGGTTCCCCTAAAACTACAAGAGGTTTACATCCTTCTGGATACAAAGACATTCTTGTATATAATGTAAAAGAATTAGAAAATATTGATCCTGAAACTGAAGCTGCTAGAATTAGTGCTTCTATTGGTGCTAGAAAAAAATCTATTATGTTAGAAAAAGCATCTGAATTAGGAATTAAAATATTAAATAAATAAGTTTTTATTATAGTGAAAAGTTTTTATCATTTTCTATGAAAAATGATTATTTCCAAATTGTATTAATGATTATCAAGAAAAAAATTACTTTATAAACTACTTAGTAAAATTAGAAAAATTATGTGGGTGTTATTTGGAATGGTATGGGATTATGGAGCACAGTCTGTAACCTCAAATCAAACTTCAAATGACAATATTTGAAAAATATTATTTTTCAACATTTTTCTAAAACTTTATTAAGCAAATATAATTCATTGTAAAATTTAAGGGAAAAAAACTTGAAAAAATGAAATTATTTTATTTCAAGCTTAAATAAGAATAATTCAATAATAAAAAAAATTAAATCAATACTTTAAAAAATAATTGGAGGATTATTAATGAATCTTACAACTCAAAAAAGATTAGCTGCTAGTATTCTTAAAGTAGGAGTTAACCGGGTATGGATTGATCCTGAAGAAATCGAAGAAGTTTCTAGAGCTATCACTAGAGATTCAGTTCGTCAACTTATCGATCAAGGTATTATTAAAGCTAAACCTGAAAAAGGTATTAGTAGTTACAGATCTAAAAAGATTAAAGAACAAAAAGCAAAAGGTAAACGTAAAGGAAGAGGTAGTATAAAAGGAGCTAAAAAAGCTCGAAACCCTAAGAAGAAAGCTTGGATGACTACAATCAGAGCTTTAAGAGGGGAATTAAAAGATATGCGTGATGCAGAGGAAATTGATCCTACTACCTATCGTAAATTATATAAAATGGCTAAAGGTGGAGCCTTCAGAAGTAAATCTTACATGAAGACATACGCACGTGACCATGAGTTAATCAAATAGGAGGAATGAACTATGGCACACGGATCAAATTATAAAGTAGCATTCAGAAGAAGAAGAGAAGGAAAAACTGACTATGCTCAAAGATTAAATTTAGTAAAAATTGATACAAACAGATTAGTTGTTAGAGTTTCAAATGCTAATGTTATTGTTCAAGTTGTTAAAATTGGTAAAAACGGTGATGAAACTGTTGTATCTGCTCATAGTAAAGAACTTAATAAATTAGGTTGGAAAGCAGGTAATAAAAATACTAGTGCTGTTTATTTAACTGGATATTTATGCGGTAAAAAAGCAGTAGCTGCAGGTATTGAAGAAGCAGTTGCAGATATTGGTTTAAAATCTCCTATTAAAGGTTCTAAAATATTTGCAGCAATTAAAGGTGCTGCAGATGCTGGTTTAGAAGTACCATATGGTGAAAAAGTACTTCCTAGTGAAGATCGTATTAATGGTCAACACATAGCTGATTATGCTGAATCTTTAGAAGATGAAGAATTAAAAGCTAAGTTCAGTAAATACTTAGAAAATGATCTTCAACCTGTAGATTTACCAGATCACTTTGAAGAAATTAAAAATAAAATTGATGATGAGGTATAACTATGAGTTTTAATATTGATGAATGGGAACCTACAACCAAAATCGGTACTCAAGTAAAAGAAGGTACTATTACTGATATTGATGAAATTATTGAAAAAGGTTTACCTATAATGGAATTAGAAATAGTAGATGCCTTACTTCCAGACCTTGAAGAAGAAGTAATGGATGTTAACTTAGTTCAAAGAATGCACAAATCTGGAAGAAAAGTAAACTTCAGAGTTATTGTTGCAGTCGGTAACAAAAATGGTTATGTCGGTTTAGGTCAAGGTAAAGCTAGAGAAGTAGGTCCTGCTATTAGAAAAGCAGTTGATAATGCTAAATATAACATTATTAAAGTTAGAAGAGGCTGTGGAGATTGGGGTTGTGTTTGTGGTAGAGAACACACTGTACCTTTCAAAGTCACTGGTAACATGGGTAGTGTAGATGTAACTTTAATTCCAGCTCCTGCAGGTGTAGGATTAGCTGTTGGTGATGTTGGAAAAACTATCTTAGGTTTAGCAGGTATTCAAGATGTTTGGAGTAGTGCAAGTGGACAAACCCAAACTACTGTTAACTTTGCATTTGCTGTATTTGATGCTTTAAAAGAATTAAGTAAAGTAAAAGCTACTGAAGGAGAATTAAAGAGCATGGGAGTAAGCTCTAAATAATTTGGTGATATCATGTTTTTTGTTATAAGAATTAGAGGTACTACAGGTGTCATTGAAGACACTAAAGATACATTACAAATGTTAAATCTTACTAGAATTAGCCATGCTGTTTTAGTTGAAGAAAATCCTAGTATGAATGGTATGCTTCAAAAAGCAAAAGATTACATTACTTGGGGAGAAATCGACGCTGAAACATTATCTGAAATCATAGAAAAAAGAGGAAAACTTGTTGGTGGAGATAAAATCACTGAAGAATATCTTAAAGAAAATACTGATTATTCTTCCTTTGATGAATTAGCTAATGCATTAATTAATGCTGAAATTAAAGCTAAGGATATTAATATGAAACCTGTTTTCCGTTTACACCCTCCTAGAAAAGGATATAAATCTATCCGTGTTTCTGTTAATGAAGGAGGAGATCTTGGTTACAGAGGCGAAGAAATTATTAATCTCGCAAAGAGAATGAGTTAAGTGGGTGATTATGATGATTCGAAAAACTCGTAAAATTAATAAACAAAGAGGATCTCGTTCTATTGGCGGTGGATGTACTAAAAAACGCCGAGGTGCTGGTAACCGAGGTGGAAAAGGTAATGCTGGTGCAGGTAAACAACACTGGACTTGGACCGTAATTCATGATAGAGACCATTTCGGTAAACATGGATTTAAAAGACCACAAAGCGCTATCAATAAAACACTTCCTGTAAATTTAAGTTATTTAGATGCTCAATCTGAAGAATTATTAGAAAAAGGAATTGCTTCTAAAGAAGGAGATTCAATTATTATTGATGTTACTGAATTAGGTTATAATAAAGTTTTAGCTAAAGGTAACATTAGTAAACCATTAACTATTAAATCTCCAGCTTTCTCAGCTTCTGCTATTAGTAAAATAGAAGAAGCTGGAGGAGAAGCTGTAGAATTATAAAAAATTAACTAATGTATATTTTAATTATTGAAAAAATTTGATTCATATTAAAATAGTTTATTAATTAGAAAAATTAATATATTATTAATTTAATGAATTTCTATATTTTTCATTAAATTTTTTTAAGATATATAGAATAAAAATTTTTAGTTAATTTTAGTCTGAGGAATAACATGTCAGTTTTGGAAAATTTTAAACCTCTATTTAAGTTACTTCCAGAAGTTAAGACTCCAATTCATCGAGAGAGTTTTAATGAGAAGCTTAAATGGACAGGTATTATATTAGTATTATATTTTATTTTAACTCAAGTTCCATTATATGGATTAAGTAGTGCGGCAGTTGATCAATTTGCCCAATTAAGAGCTGTAATGGCTGGTAGTTTTGGGTCTATTCTTACATTAGGTATTGGTCCTATTGTAACAGCTTCAATTGTACTTCAACTATTAGTTGGGTCTAAAATATTAAAGCTTGATTTATCATTACATGAAGATAAAGCTATGTTCCAAAGTACTCAGAAATTGTTAGCTATTGTTTTCACAATATTCGAAGCAGGTGTTCTTGTATTCACAGGAAGTTTAATACCTATAGATAATTCTTATCTTGGTGTTTTATTATTACAACTTGTTATTGGAGCTGTTTTAATCATTTACCTTGATGAAGTTGTTTCAAAATGGGGATTCGGTTCAGGTGTAGGTCTCTTTATTGCAGCGGGTGTTGCAGAGCAAATTGTTGTTGGTACATTTAACTTTTTACCATCACCAACTCAACCAGGTACATTTTCTGGTATGCTCCCACAATTTATCCAATCAATTGCTGCAGGTTCACCAAACCCTTCTGTATTGATTCCGTTAGTTGCAACTATAATTGTATTTTTAATTGCATCTTATGGAGAAAGTATGAGAGTAGAAATTCCTATTTCTCATGGATCAGTTAGAGGTCATGGAAGAATTAGAGGTTCTGTGGGTAAATATCCTTTGAAATTTATTTATGCAAGTAATATGCCAGTTATATTAACTAGTGCATTATTAGTAAACATATCTCTTATGGCTAGTGTGTTCCAAAAAATTGGATTCCCAATTCTTGGTGAAGTATCACAAGGTCAAGCTATTAGTGGAGCTGCATTATATTTATCTACTCCAACAGGAATTAGTATGTTATGGACTAATCCATTGAGAGTAATCATATATGCTATTTTCTTCCTTGGATGCTGTGCTCTATTCAGTTGGTTATGGGTAGAAATCAGTGGATTAAATGCTAAAGAAGTTAGTAAAAAGTTATATGATTCAGGTATTCAAATACCTGGATTTAGAAGTAGTAAGAGACAATTGTATAAGATCATGAATAAATATATTCCAGCATTAACTATACTTGGTGGGTTATTCGTTGGTATTTTAGCATTTGGAGCTGATTTCACTCAAGCTCTTGGTGGAGGTACTGGTGTATTGCTTACTGTAGGTATTGTTTATAGATTATATGAAGAAATTGCTCAAGAACAACTTATGGATATGCACCCTGTATTAAGAAGATTCTTAGATAATTAAGATTAAAAATTATTTATTTATTCTTTTTTATTATTTTTTTAAAAGGATTACAATATTAAATTATTATTAAAGAAGGGATTTTATGAAATTAGTAGTTTTAACTGGAATACCAGGTTCTGGAAGTACAACCGTATTGGATAAAGCTTTAGAAGAAGTTGATTATCTCCATATTAATTATGGGGATGTAATGACTGAGATAGCTATAGAAAAAGGATTAGTTGAAGATAGAGATGCTTTAAGAAAGTTATCTCCAGATGTTCAAAAGGAAATTCAAAAATTAGCAGGTATTAAAATTAAGGAAAAATCAGAATCTGAAAATGTAATTGTAGATACACATTGTACAATTAGTACACCTTCTGGTTATTTACCTGGTTTACCTCAATGGG
>JAEZRD010000013.1 GCA_023440975.1 Methanobacteriota archaeon
CTACTGGAGCGTGCACCAAAATCATCTTGAAACTCTCCAGCAATTGGATTCATGAAAGCGTGTAAAATTGTACCAGGTAATAATATTAATCCACTTGTAATTGCACTCATTCCACGTGCAGATTGAATATAAAGGGGGATTAATAATGTTCCACTCATCATTAAAATATAACTTAAACAAACTACAAATGTGCTTGCTGCAAATTTTGGGCATTTAAATAATTCTAATTTTAATAATGGTAATTTTGCATGTAATTGTTTATATACAAAACCTGCTAATAGTATTAAACCTATTATTAAAGGTAAAGTACTTGATAAGTTTATTCCAAAATTGGTGCATTGTGTAACTCCATACATTATTAGTATGAAACCTAAACCATAGAATATCAGTGAAAGGAAGTCCATTTTCACAGGATATCTTTCTTTAATATCATTTAATTCAAAAGAACCTATAATAAACAATATGATTGCGATTATAGTTAAAATACTAAATATTGCTCTCCAATTTAATAAATCTACAATGAATCCACTTACAGTTGGCCCTAATGCAGGTCCAACCCCAACTACTAATCCCATATAACCTAAAGCTTTCCCATGATCTTCAACAGGAAAATAATACAGTATTACAATTTGTGATAGGGGATACATTATTCCGGTTCCAGTTGCTTGAATAATTCGTGCAGCAAGAAGTATGTAAAAATTAGGTGCAATATATGCAATAATGGATCCTAATATAAATAGTCCTAGAGCTATTTGGAAAACATGTTTACTATTATATTTATTTATAATAAATGCACTACTACAGGTTACAAGTCCAAGAATAAGTATATAAATAGTGGTTAACCATTGTCCAGTGGTTGCATTTATTGCAAAATCACTCATTATGTGAGGTAATGCGCTGGTTAATAAGCTTTGTCCTAGTGAGCCCATAAAACCGGCACTGAGTAAAATAATTAAAACTAGGTTTCTTCTGTTTTCAAAAATATTCATTAAACTCTAAATATTAATATATTTTTCAACCTTTTTAAAGGTTTTCAGTTTAATGATTTGGTTAATTTTAAAATAAAGAATTTTTTTAAAGTTAAAAAGAGTTTTTAATGGATAAAAACTCATTAGATAATATAATGGTTTTTATCCTGTTTAATTTATTTTATGTTTTTCTTAAAAATTTTCATAATTTAATTTTTTTCATCATCTTTGGAATAAATGGTTACTGCAACTTTTTTAAGTCTTTTACTTAAATCCATTAGAGTATCATCATATTTTTTCAGATTTTCTTCATTAGTGTTTTCTAATTTGGTTATTGTGAAATCTAAATCTGCTAATGCATTTTCTATTGGACTAGCATTGAAGTATTCTTCATTTTTGTTTAAAGTATCTATTACTTCATGTAATTTTTCATTTCCAAGTGTTGTGTTTTTATATCTACCATCACTTAATTTGACAATTAATTCTTCATCTCTCATTTTTTTGAGTTTAGGATATAAGCTTCCTGGTGATGGGCGTGTTTTTTTCTTTTTAGTGAATGGATCATCTAAATCTTTTTCGTGTTTAGTATAATATATTTTCTTCTTTTTTTCATGTAGTTTCTTTTGATGTAATTCTATTTGATCGCTGATTTCTTTACCATTTAATGGTCCATCTTTTAGTTCGTATAAGATTACTATACGTAGGCCTCCGTATTTGTGGAAGTTGTCTATGGTTTCGTATAATAATCCCCAATATTTCATGCTCATTTCACAGTTTTCGTTTTTTTCTTCAGGTGTCATATTTTATCTTTTCCTCATTTTTTTTATACAATTTTGAATAGTTTAACAATTTTTTTAATTAAAGGCATAGAAATTTTAACGAGTTTTCCATGGAACTCTTTATTTACATCTTCTAATAAATCAGGGATTGGTAAACTTTGTGGACATTTTTTTATGCAAGTATTACAATGTGTGCATAAACTTGCATCTTGTGGTTCACTCATTAATCCCATAAGTATGAATACATATTGTGATAGAGCTTGATTTACTCCGTAGAGTTTAAAATCAAATAAGTATTTTTCATTATATTTTTTGAAGCATTCGGGTATGTTTACTCCTTTTGGGCAGGGCATACAGTATCCGCATGTTGTACAATCTATTTTGTTTAATCTTTGTATTATCTCACGAATTTTTGAAATTGTTTCCAATTCTTCTGTTGTTAAGCTGTTAGGTTTTATTTTACTTGCAATTTCAATGTTTTCTTTCACCATTTCTATGCTATTCATTCCACTTAGTACACATGTTATTTCTGGATGATTTAATACCCAACTTAATGCTAAGTCTGCATTGCTTCGGTAGATTTCTGATTTTTCCATTACTTGTTCTACTTCTTTAGGCATTTCTCCTGCAAGTAATCCTCCTTTTAAGGGTTCCATTACAAAAATTCCTATTCCTTTTTCTGCAAGATATTTCACTCCTTTTATTCCTGCTTGGATTTTTTCGTCTATGTAATTGAATTGTAGCATGCACATATCCCAATCGTAGGCATCTACTATTTTTGGTAAATCTTGGTATGGTCCATGATATGAAAATCCTACATTTCTTATTTTTCCTTCAGCTTTTTTATCTTCAAAGAATTGGATTATGTTTATGTTTAGGAGATTTTCTATTAATTCGTAGTCCATTACATTGTGGATGAAGTAATAATCTATGTGGTCTGTTTGAAGGCTTTTTAGTTCTTCATTTAACATATTTTCCATGTCTTGGTAGGAGTGTACTTTTAGGGGGTTCATTTTTGTTGAGATGTTTACTTTGTCTCGGTAGTTTAGTTGGGTGAGTATTTCACCTAGTACTTTTTCGTTGGATCCGTTTCCGTATCTGTATGCTGTGTCTATGAAGTTTACTCCATTGTCGATTGCATATTTGATTTCTTGGGTTGCTTTTTCTTTGTCAACAGTTCCCATGGTTGTTGAGAGTCTCATTACTCCAAAGCCTAGTGAGGATATTTTTTCTTTGGTTTTCGGTATTGTTCGGTATTCCATTATTTTTTTCTTATCCTTATATTATTTTTTAAAAATTAGTATCGGTTTTCGATATTTTATTATTTGTTTTTTTCTTTATTTATAGTTTTTTTTTTAAGGTTGGGATAAATTTTAATTTTTATGCTTTTTTATTGTAGTTGATTTTTTTTAGAATTATTAAGTAAGTGCTTACATTATAGGTAATTTTTTTTGATATGAGTTTATATGTTCTTAAATTAGCATATTATTTATTCATATTCTTAAACTTAAGAAAATTATGAATTTAAAAATTTTTTTAATAGGCATTTAAAAAAAATTTTATGGATTTTAATTTAAAAATTTTATAAGGAGTAATGTATTAATTAAATTGGGGTAATTGATTTATCTTGTTAATTAAGTTAATGTTAATAATAATGAGAGTATTGTTTTAATTAAAATGATAGGAATTATTTATTTTTTTAACTTAGTTGAAAACAGTTAATTTGAGTAATTTGTTTATTTTGGTTCTTTTAAACATTTGTTTTAAAGATTTAAATGAATTTGTTTTTTTGTTGTTGGGGATTTTGATTTTATCGTTCTAAAATTGATTTTTTACTTATTTATTTTAAAATTTTTCTTTTGATCCATCATTTTTTTTATTTTGGATTCATTTATATCGTAAAGTTTATATATGATGAGTTTCTTACAATAAGTTAGTTTTATTATGACTGACCATGTGTCTAATAAAAAAGTGCTTTTTAGCATTTTATTCATTTTTCTAAATGATTTTTAGACAGATAACCATACTGTTAAATAAAATGATAACTTATATATATAAGATTAAACATAATTTATATTACAAAAGGTAATAAAAAAAGAAGGTGATGTCAAATGAACATAACTGATACACAATTACTAAATAAACTTCAAAGTTTCTTCACCACTACATATCCTCAAGGAAAAAATTTTGAATATACTGTATCCCCGGATGGAAATTATTTATTTATAACATCTATGGTATATGGTGGTCAAAAAATACTTGTAGATGATTTAAAGAAATTAGAAAGTTTAATAGGTGCCACATATGATGATATGATTGTATGTTTAGACAGATATTTCCTCATGTTTAGGATGAATAATCTTCAAACACTACCTGCGAAATAGAAAAAATTAACAAACAATTATAAAATATAAATATTATTAATCAAAATTAATTTTTTAAAATAAAATAATATTTATAAGGTTCCTTAATGTGATTTATACATTATTACCCTTAAAGCATTAAAAAGTAACTTAAATACCTAAATAATAGGTAATGTTACTTTTTTATGATTAAAATATTATTGGGGCTAATAATATTACATCATTTAATGCTACAACAATGTATAAACATATAAAAGGTTATATGCAAACAATATGGATTAAAACACAAAAAGCATAGTGAAAAAGTTTTTGACTTTTAGCTATGCTTTTATTTTTTTTATACAATAAAAAGTCCTCCTATATTAATGCCTCAGATTATATATTTCAACATTCTTTATTAATGATTTAAGAAATATTTAATTTATTTAAAAAACATAAATTATAAATGAGGATTTATTAATTTATGGAGAATATTACAAAACATCAAAGAAACATTATTGTTGCAATACTTATTACTGGTGCTTTTTTTGCAAGTTTAAGTCAAAGTTTACTTACAAGTGCATTACCAAGTATTATTAATGAGTTTTCTATTTCAGCAAGTGTGGGGCAATGGTTAACAAGTGCTTATATTTTAACTATTGGTATTGTTTGTACTTTCACAGCATACTTAATTAATAAATATGATACTAAACGATTATTCCTCGGCAGTATGTTTATTTTCTTTTTTGGAAGTGTTTTATCATATGCCGCTCCAAATTTTATAACCTTATTAATCTCTAGACTTATTCAAGCTTTTGGTACAGGAATACTACTAACTCTTATTCAAGTAGCCATGTTATATTTATACCCTAAAGAAGAACATGGGAAAAGTTTAAGTTATATTGGATTTGTTGTTGGTTTTGCACCTAGTATTGGACCTACTCTTTCTGGTATTATGGTTGATTATTCTGGATGGAGAAGTATTTTCTTATTACTTATTATTGTAACTTTTATTGTTATGGTTTTAGCTTATTTTTTCCTTGAAAATGTTGGTGA
>JAEZRD010000081.1 GCA_023440975.1 Methanobacteriota archaeon
TCCTAAGGGTAGGTTATCCACGTGTTACTGAGCCGTACGCCAAGAATCTAAATTCTTTCGACTTGCATGGCTTAATCGAATCCCAATAGCAGTAGCTTCTGCCAGGATCAAACAGATTTGACAGAAAATAAAATTAATTATTGTAAACACTACGTTAATAATATACGTTAGAAGTACACATAAAAAAATAGACAGAGTAATAACACTTAAATTGATTAATATCTACATTAGATATAACAATCAAATATCACCACATCTACTAAACCAACATCAAACCATAATACTAAGTATTAGGTCCTCATCAAAAACATGTAGAATTATGAATCAATCAATAACTTGATTGAATTTATAAACATGAAAAATTTAGCCACATGTGGAAAAGCAGTCATCATAGTTAAAAATGTTAATACATTGTAACTTAAACCAACGCCATAAAACACATGGCACAACCCTTACAGAAAGTTACAACAAACACAAAATCAAATAGAAAATATTGCAAAAAACTTTATTATACAAAAAATAAGAATTAAATTTATAATTAAATTAAATACATAAATACCAATGATTTATAAATATTTTTAAAGTTTTATATTGATTTAATTTTTTAAAAAAATTAAAAAATAATACAAAACATACAAAAAATAATAATACATTTTTGAAATTCCCTAAATTTAAAAAAAATAAAAAAATAATCTGAAAGAAATTAAAGAAAATTAAAATAAAACTAACCTTAAAACAAAAATTATAATAAATAAAAAATAAATAACAATTAACAAAGGTAAAAGAAAACACCACAATAAACAAAAGGGAATAAAATGGATTTAAACAAATTTAATGATAAAACAAACATAATTAGAAAATATAACTTCCAAGAAAAGTCAGTTAAATCCATACTTAATCAAAGAAAAGGTAAAAGACAATTATTTATGGAAGACTATAGTTTAAACCTTTATAACGGATGTACCTTCGATTGTATTTATTGTTACATAAATGGAAGCAAATACGCGAAAGATACAAAAACATGTTATGTGAAATCTAATGCTAATGACCTCTTATTCCACCAACTTAAAAATAAAGCAAAAAAAGGAGAAAAAGCACTTTTTAATATTGGTTCAGCAGCAGATCCTTACATGAAAATTGAAAAAGAACTATTAATGACTAGAGAATTCTTAAAAATTTTAAATAGATTCCATTATCCCGTACATATTATTACAAAATCAGACTTAGTTTGTAGAGATATTGATATTTTAAGAAAGATTAATAAGACATCTATACTACCTGAGGAATTAGAAAATAAGATTGATGAGAAAGTGATTATATCCTTTTCATTTAGTACAATTTATGATAATGTTGCAAAAATTTTTGAACCTTATGCACCTAAACCAAGTAAACGACTAAAAGCTATAAAAAAACTTAAAGATGAAGGTTTTAGAGTGGGAATTGCTTTTATGCCAATTTTACCTTTTATTACAGATAGTGATGAAGTTTTAAAAGAAACAATTAGTAAATTTAATGATTATAATGTTGACTATATTCTACCTGGTGCATTAACTCTTTATGGTAAAGAGAAAAATGATTCTCGATGTAAGTATTTAAGTATAATAAAAGAGTTTTATCCTCAATATTATGAGGGAACTAAAAAATTGTTTGAAAATAATAGGGGTAAAGTTTTGGAATATCCTCATAAATTTTATCAAGAAGATCTTTTAAAAAGAGTTGAAATTATTTCTAGAGATTATGGAATTGGAAATCTTTTATACTAGTTTTATTATTGTTAGAAAAAATAGGGTGTATAATAATATTATATATTAATTATTAATTTTATGATTTAAAAAAAAAGTAAAGAAAAAGAAAAAAATAAAGGATAAGATATTTACATCTTATCGATTACTTCTCCTAATAATTTAATAGATTCTTCTTTATCTTTACCTATTGGGGAACCTGCTACGTATTGGGTTACTCCCATATCAGCTAAAGCTTCTATCTTAGGTACAAATTCATCAGGTGTACCACATATGGAGAATGCATCTAATGCTGCATCATCGATTAAGCCTATTGCTCCACCGAAGTCTCCTTTACCTAAGCATTCACCACATTTTTCATTGAATCCTTCAGGTAATCCGTGTCTTTCAATAACCATTGGAGGTGCTCCTGCTGCAATAAATGCTACTACGATTTTAGCTGCATTTTTAGCTTTTTCAGAGTCAGTACCAATAGAAGTGGAAGTATAAGCTGCTACATCGAAATCTGCTATGTTTTTACCTGCAGCTTCGACACCTTTTTTGATCATAGGAATTGCTGCTTCGAAATCTTTAGGGTTAGATGCGTTGATTAAACAACCGTCAGCTATTTCTCCTGCAGTTTCGAGCATTTTTGGTCCTTGTGCACCCATATACATTGGGATTGCTGCTTGGACAGCTTTTGCACCTTGTAAAGCTGCACCAGTTTCAGTAGATTCACCAGCAGTTAAAGCTTTAACTTCTGCAATAGCGTTCTTTACAGTGCTTACAGGTTTTGTCCATTCAATACCTAAAGCATCGAAAGTTGCTTTGTCCCCAGGTCCAATACCAAAGGTAGCTCTTCCATCAGATAATTCATCAATAGTTGCAATTGCACTTGCAGATATTGCTGGACTACGTACATATGGATTAGTTACACCAGGTCCTAATTTAATAGTGGATGTTTCATTAGCAATTAATGCTAAAGTTTCATATACATTTTTGTTGTTGTAGTGGTCTGTTACCCAGACATATTCGAATCCTACATCTTCAGCTAATTTTACCATTTTTACTATATTGTCTATAGGTTCATTTGGAACAAATTCAATACCAAATTTCATTTATTATCACCATGTTAAATTATATACAAGTACTTATAAAGTATTTGTTATTAGAAAAATATCGAAACATTTATATATGTAAAATTATGTTGAATGTTTTTATAATATAAATCAAATAGATAGTAACTAATTAAACAATTATTAATCAATAAATTACTAAAAAACAAGGGATTTCAGACTTATGGAAATAAGAGAACTAACAAAAGAAATAAGAGACAATGCTATTGAAAGAACACAACCTAAAGATTTAGAATATTTAGCAACAAGTTGGTATCAAGAAGACTTATTATACTCTGGAAAAGGAAAAACCATATTTTTAATATTACCTACACCAGGTTGTAGTTGGGCTCTTGGCCCAAGTGGCGGATGTACCATGTGCAGTTATATTCATGATTGTTACTTAAAACCTATCGAAAATGATAAAATCATAGAATTATTCCAAAACCAAATGGATAGACATGCTGAAGAGGTTAAAGAAGATTTTAATAATGGAGAAAAGATAGCTATTAAATTATTTGCATCTGGAAGCTTTTTTAATCCTGAAGAACTTCCAACAGAAGCAAGAGATAAAATTTTACAAACTATAGCAGACAGTGAAGAAATTAGTGAAGTTGTAGTTGAATCAAGACCAGAATACATTACAAAAGAAAGAATAGATGAAATTTGTAAAATATTAAATGGAAAACTCTTCGAAATAAGTATAGGCTTAGAAACTGTTAATGAAGAAACTAGATTAGAGAAAATCAATAAAGGTTTTTCACTTAAAACTTATCAAAAAGCTATCAACATTATTAATGAAGCCAAAAAAGATTATAATATCAAAAGCAAAGCTTATGTTTTTGTAAAACCCATATTAACTAGTGAAAGAGAAGCTATTGATGAAGCAATAAGCACTGCAGAATATGTTGAAAGTATTGGTGTAGATCGAATAAGTTGTTGTCCTGCAACCATACATAAAGGAACATTAATTGAAAGATTATGGAGAAGAGGATCATATAAACCTCCATGGATTTGGACTACAGTTGAAGTTATTAACACAATACGCCAAAATGTAAAAATTCCTGCCTTAATGGATACATCAGGTTTTGGATCTAGAAGAGGACCATATAACTGTAAAAAATGTAATAAAGATTTAAAACATAAAATTATTAGCAGTAACTTCACACAATCTCAAATTTCACATAATTGTGACTGTAAAAAAGAGTGGGAAGCAGAAGTTAAATTTAATAACTTAACACAATCTAAAACTGGAAAAAAACATTTACCATTATATTAAAGGAAAAACTTTTTATTACTTAATTTAAAAATATTTATATATAGTTTATTATTTAGGAGGTTTACAATTTTGAAAAGTGAATCTATTAGTATTATAGCCATAATTTTAGGAGTTATAATTATTGCTTTTCCAATGTTTGGAATTATTGGTGCAAGCAGTATTTTAGGTTTATCTATTCTATTAATGAGTATCTTTTTACTTGTTACTGGTGTATCTGAAATAGAATACAGTAAGACTAAAAGTGTCCTTTATATCATTTTAGGTATTGTAATGTTGATTCTTGCTTTAGGTTTAATATTTAACCCTAGTTTATTTGCATTCTTAGCAGCATTAACTATTTATCTCGCAGGTCTTTTCCTAATCCTTATTGGATTAATAATTCTTGTTACAAGCAGAGAAACACGTTATGGATTTTGGATTGGAATTATTGCTATTATTCTTGGTTTATTATATATCGTTATAGGAACTTATGTGCAAAATCCGGTTATACTTGGAACATTAATAGGAATATGGTTAATCTTAACTGGTATATTAACATTATTAGATAAATAAAATGTGATTATTTATCTATAAAAAAAAATTGACTTAAAATTTTTTTTAATAAATCTATTATAATATGGATTTATTCTTTTTTTACTAATTTTATTTTTTTTTAATTTATAAAAAGGAAATTTTATAAAATGATTGTAATTAGTGCAGATTTTGACCCAATACACTTGGGGCATAAAAAATTAATTGAAAAAGGAAAAGATATAGCTGAAGAAAATGGTGATGAGCTTGTAGTATACCTTAATACAGGTTTCAGTGCAAACCATGCCCCATGTTTCTGTAGTTATGAAGTTCGTTCTGAAATGGCTATTAAAGCTGGAGCAGATCGTACAGTACCTATTGAAGGATTACATCATAGACTTAATTTATCTTACAGTGTACCTGTTCGTTTAGCTCAGATGATAGAGGATGGTGCAGTGGATTATGTTACTGCTGCAAATGTGGATCCATTAAAAATCAAAAAGCTTAGTGAACGTTATGCTCCTAATGGGACAAGTATAGGTATTCCACGTAATCTTCCTAATCGTAATGTGATTAGATGGTATTCTGTGAATGAATTCTTAAAAGGTAAATACGGGCATAATATGAGATTCCATATTATTCCTGAATTAGAACATGATGGTAAAATTAGTGGGCGTTTTATAAGAAAATCTATTATTGAAAATAATATGGAAATTCCTGATGAAATCTGTGAATTATTACCTGAGACTACTATTCATATTCTTGAACGTGAAAGTAAGAAAGGTACTCTTAACCCTCAAAGAAATTATAGAAGTATAACTCATAAGATGAACACATATTCTAGAGGTAGTTTAAGTAATATTGCTTATCTTAATGCTAAAGCAGTTAATGCTATTATTGATGGTAGACAGTATAGTGATCCTGAGAGTATTTGGGCAGTTTTTAGAAGAGCAGATTATGGTCCTGTTCTTGCAAGATTAGCTACTAGTGCACTTGAAGAGGAAGTTACTAAAGATGAAGTTATTAAACTTATGAGGACCTATGAAGCTAAGGGTATTATTCCAGAAGATCAAAAAGTTGATAAAGTTATTCAAAGAGCTTACTATGTGGCTCGTGAAGCTGAAAATGGTGAGCTTGCAGTTGATGCTAATGAAAGATTTAAATCTGAGAATATAAAATTAGATAATGTTCCTTTAAGTTTTGATGGTGGTTTAAATATTACTAAGTTTGAAACTAAAAAACTTAAACGTGGATTGGAAAATCATAAGATTCCTGCTAAAATTTATGTTGATAAAGATAATATGATTTCTTGTGAAATTAAAGAGGGTAAATTTAAGATTAAAACTAATTTGAAGCTTCCTGGATTAAATGTTACTTATTTACGTTATATTATTGATTCTCAATTTATTCCTGTTACTGCTGAAGTTGTTGAAAATGAGAGAGGTCTTAGAGTTAGAACTTATATTCATGATAATTAAAGTTCTTTGAATTTGTTTTTTGTTGCATGTGTCATTATTTGATTATATTCTGATGCATTTTTTTCGTTTAGGAAGTTTAATATTTCATTTAATTCTTCATTTTTTCTTTTTGCTGATTTTTTACTATTTTTTATTCTAGAGATGCTTGATTTTTTAAAATCTTCATTTTCTGTTATTTCTAAGATATTCCATAATTGTTTTGTTAGTTTGAGGTTTTCTGCATTGTCAAATGTTTCAATTAGTAGGCTACTTAGTCCTTTTGTATAAATGCTTCTTAGCATTTTTAGTGTTGATGCGTCTTCTATTTGATTGCTTATTACTTGTGTGGGTATATTGTTTTCATTTAAGAATTTTAGTTGATTTGCTTTAGGGCCTGATAGAAGGATTAGTGTTAGGTTTGTTACTTTTCCTATTATTGCTCCATCTATGAAGTTTTCGTTAAATATTGTTCCTATTGTTTGGGTGGTTTTGGGGTTTATATTGTTTAGGTCTAAGTATAATCCTTTATAGTTTTTGTAGGTTTTTGCAGTTTTTAATGCGTTTTCTGGACTTGTTGCATTTATTAATAGTTCACAGGTGTTTTGTAATTCTTGGTTTGTTTTTAGTATATTGATTTGGGATTTTTGGGCTTGTTGGATTGTTTTTTCGCTTCGTCCTTCTATTGAAGTGTATATTTTGTGTTGTTTTTTTAGTTGTTTTGTTAATGTTTGACTTACTTTTCCAAAACCTATGAACCCGATATCCATTGTCTCACCATTTTTATAATAAAATTCCATATTGTGCAAGTAGCATGTATACTCCTGCAAGGAAAATTAATATTCCACATATTTTATTGATTAAATTAGACCACTTGTTGATTTTTTCTAGGTTGATTTCTGATACGATAAATCCTATTAGGAATATTGTGAATGCAAAACCTAATGTATATAATAATAAGTTTAAACCTGTATATGCTACATTACCTCCTGAGATTGAAACTGTAATTAAACTCAAAAGATATGATCCATAACATGGTGCCCAAGCTAATGAAGTTACTAAACCCATTAAAAATGATTTAACTAAACCCCCTTTATCATTATTAACTTTTAAATTAAAATTAAATAAATTTAAATTAAAAATCAATATTAAACCTAAAATCATTAATATGATTGATGCAATAATCCTTACCCAATGCAAATAATGATTTATAGCTGCAGTAAATATCATTGATAAAATTATAGTTAAAAAGAAAACTATAAATAAACCTAAAGTAAATGAAACAACTTCAGATTTTTTTCTCTCTAAAAGTGAATAAGCTACAACTATCGGAATTACAGGTAAAACACAAGGAGATAATACTGATGCTATACCCGCTAAAAATGATAGTATTGGGACTAAATCCATAATTATTACTCTCTATAATTTACTTAATAAATCACTTGCTGATTGGAATCCAGTGATACTTTCTTTTACATTCCCATTAGAATCCAAAATGATTAATGTAGGAAAACCAACAACACCATATTGACTGCATAAATCAGGGTTACTATCTCCATCGATTGCTACAGAAATATAATTATTGTTTAATTTTTCTTGAACATTAGAATCAGAATATGTTTCAGAATTCATTTTTTGACAATAGGCACAGGAACTAGAACCAAATTCTATAAATATTGGTTTATTTTCTTTTTTTGATACAGTTAATGCTTCATTTAAATCAGTGTACCATGTGATATGATTTGCTTGAACAGTTGAATTACTTCCCTGTGCAGCGTTGGTTACTGCTGTGTTTGATGAAGTAGTGACAGCTGATGAATTTACTGTGTTTGTTTGATTGTTTTCATTTTGAAAATTATTAGTTATTGCAAATGCAGACAATAGAATTACAATTAATATTAGGACCAATAATATCCAAGTTGTTTTTTCTTTCATGTTTTAAATTGTTAACATTGTCAGTATATATACTTAACGAATTTGTTTATAAATATACGAATAAAAATAGTTTTGAAAAAAATAAAGAGTCCTAAAAAAAGATGAAAAGAAAAATAAAAATTTTCCAACACAAACTTTTTTTTTTAAGACTCCGAAAAAAGCCCTTAAAAATTTTCCCATAAAATCTTCTAACCAGCAACAACACTAATAGTAGCAGAAGCACTACTAGAAGTATACTTACTAGTACCACCATAACTACATTGAGCAGTATATTCACCTAAACCAAGATTAATAGCTAATTGATACTCACCATTAGTATCAGTAGTAACCCAATAAACCTTAGAAGCACCACTAGAAAGTCTAGTTAAATTCAATGCAATATGTTGACCAATAACAGGATTTCCAAGTTTATCAGTTAATTTACCTGTGAAGTTTTGACCAGCACCATAAGGTTGTTTAAATGTATTAGCAGTTAAAATAGTACTAGTACGATTATCATCAGCAGATTTAACTATAATACTTGCAATACCACTAGTATTAGCATAATAGTTTTTAGAACCACCATAACTAGCCCAACCAGTATAAGATCCAACAGCAAGATTAATTTGTAAATACCAATAACCATCAGTATCAGTAGTAACCCAATAAACCTTAGAAGCACCATTACTTACTTTAGTTAAATTCAATGCAATATGTTGACCTACAATAGGATTACCATATTGATCCAGTAAACGACCAGTAAAGTTTTGACCAGCACCAACAGTTTCAGTGAAATTATATGCAATCAAATTAGTATAACGCATTGAACTACCATTAACAACATTTAATACAGTAGTTGCAACATTACTTGCATAATAATTAGAATCACCTGCAAATTTACTAGTAATAGTGTAAGTTCCAATACCATAATTATCTAAAAGCACAGTAACTTTACCAGAACTATCAGTAACATAATCAAAAGTAGTTGATTTAGTACCATTAACTATAGTTACACTTACAACCTCATTAGTTAAAACCTTACCATTAACATCAGTTAATGTAACAGTGTAAGTTCCACTACCCGGATAAGTAATTGTAATAGCAGAGTCAGTTGTAAGGTTAGTGCTAAGTTTAGTACTACTTATAGTGAATTTAGAAGATCCATTAGTACCAGATATTGTATCAGTTCCTGGATAATTCCAAGTTATTGAATAATTACCTGTAGGATAATTAGATAAATCTAAAGTTCCAATACCATTTGAATCTGTAGTAACAGTATAAGTAATAGTATTTGTACCATTAGATACTGTAACAGTAATTGTTTGACCAGATAATGGATTTCCATTACTAGTTAAGTTTAATTTATAATGATTATTACTACTATCAAAACTACCAGTAATCTTTGAAGTTGCAGATTCTGAAATTGTAATAGTATTAGATCCTCTACTTGAAGAGTAAGTACTATCACCACCGAATTTATAACTAACTGAGTATGTTCCTGCACTAAGACCAGATACAGTAATAGTTGCTTGACCCGCACTATCAGTTGTAGCAGTATAAGTCTTTCCATTTACAGTGAAACTAATTGTCTTACCAGATATAAGTCTACCAGTAGTAGTTGATAATGTTACAGTAAATGTTACATCCTCACCAACAACACCTGAAACATCATTACCACTTAATTCAGTAGTGATAGTTGTTGGAACAGGTATAGGAGGATTATTAACTGTAATATAACATTCTCCAGTACAAGGAGCATTATCACCTTTTCCATTATAACTTAATTTTATAGTGTATTTCAATCCTCCAGTAAGATTAGTTGTTGGAATACTTACAGTTACAGTTCCGTTAGGACCTGTTGTAGCACTATAAATTGGATTATTTTTACCATACATTATTTGATAATAAACTGTTTGATTAGCTATTCCAGTACCATTTGCATTCTTAAGAGTGATTGTGATACTACCAGCACTTCCAACAGTAACTGTTGAATCTGTACCAGATATACTTGAATATGCACCTGTAGTAACACCTATATTTAATGTTTGATTATCTATAGTTGCACTAATATTATAACTTCCAGATGAATTTGAAGCTGTATATGTAGTGTTAAACTCATTATTTGAAAGAGTTCCACTATTCGGAGTAATAATTCCATTATTAACTTCAAATGTTACATTTCTACTTGGTAAAATATCTGTTAAATCACCAAGTATATCAGTTCCATTACCATATTGATTTAAACTTACAGTTACAGGTGCATTTTGATTAACATTCACTTTAGCTGATGACATGTTTAAAGTCATCATTACCCAATTACCAGGATTCTTAGCAGGTAAATCACCAGTAGAATTTTTAACAAGTATATAACTGTTAGAAACTAAGAATAATGTATTATTTCCCCACCAATTATAATTTGCATTAAAACCATTTGCAGAATAAATAATATTATTCTTATCTCCAGTGTTGTTAATTAAAACTGAATATGTAATATCAGTGTAATTATTTGAATAAATTGCAGAACCATAATTAGTAGCTGTGTTATTTATTAAAACTGAATGTATAACAGTAGCGTCTCCATTATTTACAAATATAGCTCCACCAGATCCAGTACCTCCTGTTGAAGTAGCATTATTATTTATAAATGTTGAATTATCTATTAATGCTGAATCATTAGCATAAATTGCACCACCAGTAGTAGTACCAGTAGATGATTTAACTATATTTCCAGTGAAAGTTGTTCCATTAACTGTTACATTTTGGCTTGTGTAAATTGCACCACCAGAAGTACCCGCAGTATTATTTACATATGATGATTTAATTGTTGATACATTTCCAACAGAGTAAATTGCACCACCATAAGTTCCTGCATTATTGTTAATAAAGTTAACATTAGTAGTTGTTACATTATTATTAGAGTATAATGCACCACCAGAAAGGGTTGCAGTGTTATTTGTGAAAGTTCCACCTGTAGTTGTTAATGTGTTATTAGAAAATATTGCACCACCAGAAACTGTAGCATTATTTGATGTGAAGTCAACATTTGTTGTTTCTACTTTACCATTGGAATAAATAGCACCACCAGAACTAGTTGCATTATTACCAGTGAAACTAGAATCTCCAACAATTACTGTGATAGTGTTGTTATTAGAGAATATTGCACCACCAGTACTAGCAGTATTATTATCAAAGCTTGACTTACTTACATTGATTCCATTTTCAACATAAACAGCACCACCGAAACTATTGGAATCTGTTGCTTTATTATTTATAAATTCAGATTTTGTTATAGTTACATTGTTTGCTGAGGATATAGCTCCTCCAGATTTAATTGCAGAGTTATTTATGAAGTTAACATTATTAAGTTCTAATTCTCCATTTGATCTTATTGCTCCTCCTGATCCGTTAGTTACATTAGCTTTATTATTAGTAAAGTTGGAGTCTGTTACATTTATAACTGAATTAACATCATTAGTGAATATTGCTCCTCCTGAACCTGCAGTGTTATTATCAAAGTTGGAATCTTTTACTTTAATATTATTTGAGTTAATGAATATTGCTCCACCATAACTTGTTGCAGTATTATTTGCAAAGCTTACATTTTGAACTTCAGCACCATTAGAGTAGATTGCACCACCAAATGCAGTATTATCACCAGTTGCTGATGCAGAGTTATTTATAAACTTAGCATTTGTAGCATTAACAAATCCAGTTGCATAGATTGCACCACCAGAATTATTAGTTGATGTTGAATTTACTTTATTTCCTGTGAAGTTTGTATTGTTAACAATCACATTCATTGTTGTGAATATTGCTCCACCAGAAGTTCCTGCAGTGTTATTATCAAAGTTATCTCCTATAGTTGAAATGTTGTTATTGGAGTAAACAGCACCACCAGAAGTACCAGCGAAGTTATTTGTTAAGTTTGTGTTTACTAAATTAGCAGTTCCATTTGCAAATATTGCACCACCAGAAACTGTGGTTGCAGTGTTATTTGTAAATATTGCTGTATCAGTTGTTATTTTACCATTTGAGTATAATGCTCCACCAGAAACAGTTGCAGTGTTATTGATGAAACTGGATTTTGTAGCATTTATAAGGGAATCTGGATTATTTGTAAATATTGATCCACCATATTTAGTTGCAGTGTTATTTGTGAAAGTTGAGTTATATGCTGTAACCTTAGTATTTGAGTATATGGCTCCTCCTGTACCTTCAGTTGAATTTACTTTATTTCCAGTGAAGTTAGATCCATTTGTAATTACTCCTTGATTTGCATATATAGCTCCACCAGCAGTACCTGCAGTATTGTTAATAAAGTTAACATTTGTGGCTGAAACATTGCCAGTTTCTGAGTAGATTGCACCACCTGAAACATTTGCAAAGTTATTTGTGAATTCTGTTCCATTTTCAACAATTACATTATTTTTTGCAAATATAGCTCCACCAGAGGTGCTAGTTGCATTATTTCCTGTGAATTTATTAGCATTAATTGTTACATTGCTTAAAGAGTATAATGCTCCTCCAGTTTTTGCTGTGTTGTTTTCAAATTCTGATTTTATAGAGGTTATATTCTTTTCTGAATAGATTGCTCCACCAAATGCAGTATTATCACCATTTGCTGATGCAGAGTTATTTACAAACTTGGAATTTGTAACATTTACAATTCCAGTTGTGAATATTGCACCACCAGAAGTATTTCCAGTTGTGGAATTTACTTTGTTTCCAGTGAAAGTGGTTCCATTAACTTTTACTGTATTATTAGCGAATATTGCTCCACCTTGAACACTTGCAGTGTTATTTGTGAAGTTATCATTAATAGTTGAAACAGTTCCAGTTGTGTATAATGCACCACCCGCAGTACCTGCAGTGTTATTAATGAAATTAGAACCATTTGTTACTATATTATTATTCGCAAATATTGCACCCCCAGAAGTAGTTTTTGCAGTGTTATTAATGAAGTCTGTACTTGTTGTGTTTACTGTAGTAGTTGAATATATTGCACCACCTGAAACTGTTGCAGTGTTATTTGTGAATTTTGAATCTTTTGTTGTGACATTGTTTTTAGCATAGATTGCTCCACCAAATTGTGCAGTGTTATTTGTGAAATTAGATTCATTAGTTACATTAACTATTCCAGTTGCAGAATAGATTGCTCCACCTGCTGAATTTTCAGTGCTTATATTTACATTATTTAATGTGAAATTAGTATTTTTAACAGTCACATTATCATTTGCAAATATTGCACCACCTTGAACATTTGCACTGTTATTTGTGAATTTAGCATCAGTTGATGAGACATTAGCAGTTGAGTATATTGCACCACCTGCTTCATTTGCGAAGTTATCAGTAAATTCAGTGCCAGTTACTGTAACATTTTTATTGGCAAATATTGCACCACCTGAACCAGAAGTAGCGGTAGCATTATTACCAGTGAATTTTCCATTAGTAGTGGTTACAGTGCCTATTGAGTAGATTGCACCACCAGAAGTTCCAGCTGTGTTATTATTAAATCCAACATTATTTGAAATTACATTATCTCCAGAGTAGATTGCACCACCATAAGAAATATTGTTTCCAGTTGCATTGTTATTTGTGAAGTTTGTATCTGTTACATTAACTTTACCTGTTGCATATATTGCTCCACCATAAGTTACATTAGTTCCATTTGCAGTGTTATTTGTGAAACTTGCATTGATTGCATTAACTGTAGTATTAGAATATATTGCTCCACCTGCTGCAACTTGAGTTTTATTTGTTGAGTTTACTTTGTTTCCTATAAAGCTTGTTCCATTAACTGTTACATTCTTAGTTGCAAATATTGCACCACCTTGAATGCCTGCAGTGTTATTTATGAAACTACCATTAATTGTTGAAACAGTACTAGTGTATGAGTAAATAGCTCCACCTGCAGTTCCTACAGTGTTATTTGTGAAATTAGAATTAATGCTTGTTACATTATTACTTGCAAATATTGCACCACCAGAAACTGTGGTTGCAGTGTTATTATTAAAGTTACTGTTATTTGTTAATACATATCC
>JAEZRD010000083.1 GCA_023440975.1 Methanobacteriota archaeon
AAAGTAACAACAGCAACCGGACTTTCAGGATCACCAACAACATACTCACCAGTAACAATAGGCCAATCCGGAGCAGCATCTTTCTTATCTACCATTTATATTCCTCCTTTAAATTTTAATAAATATAATCCCTTAAAAAAGGATTATACTTAAAAATAAATTTTTAACCCATTATTTTTTTGATATCTTCTTTAGGATCTCCTATTGGAGTTAAATTAAATGTATCCACTAATACGTTCACTATATCATCATTTGCCCATGCTGGTAATATTGGACCGATTAAAATATCTTTTTTACCTAAATAGAATAAGCTCCATAATATGGCTGCAGCTTTTTGTTCCATCCAGCTTAATACAATTGTTAGTGGTAAATCGTTTAATTCTACTCCAAATAAATCACATAAAGCTAATGCTACGTCTACTGCTGCAATTGCATCATTACATTGTCCCATATCAAGTAATCTTGGAATTCCTTCAATGTCTCCTAAGTCTAAGTCATTGAATCTGAATTTTCCACAGGCTAATGTTAAGATTATTGTATCTTCTGGTAAGTTTTCTACAAATTCTCTGTAATATTTCATTTGTGGGAGTGGTGAATCACATCCTCCTACTAAGAAGAATCTTTTTATTTTTCCAGCTTCTACTAATTCTTTTATTTTTGGTGCAAGTGATAATATTGTTGATACACCAAATCCAGTTGTGATTGTTGTGAGTTCTTCAGGTTCAAGGTCTCCTAATTCTTTTGCTTTTTCAATTAATGGTGTGAAATCATAATTTTCTATGACTGGTATGTCGGGTAATTTTGCTACGCCCATTGTAAAGAATCTGTCTTTGTATTCGTCTTTTGGTAATAATACACAGTTTGATGTTCCTAATATTGCTACATTATATTTTGCAAATATTTTCTTTTGATCAAACCATGCTCCTCCAAGTTGACCTTTTAAGTGTTCATATTTTCTTAATTCTGGGTATCCATGTGCAGGTAACATTTCACTGTGTGTGTATATGTTTATTCCAGTTCCTTCAGTTTGTTTTAATAATTCTTCTAATGCTTTTAAATCATGCCCAGTTACTAATATTCCTGGTCCTGCTTGAGCTCCTACTTTTACTTCTGTTGGTGTAGGTTCTCCATATTTTTCATTATGTGCTTCTTTTAGTAATTTCATTACTTTTACGTTTGCTTCTCCAGCTTTAAGACCCATATTAATTAAGTCTTGTGTATCAAAGTTTACGTTTGTTAATGTTGTGTATAATCCTTCTGTTAAGAAGTCATCGACTTCTTCATCTCTTGCTCCTAATTCGTTTGCATGATAATTGTATGCACTTATTCCTTTCATTGCATATATTAAATTGTCTTGTAGTCTTGCTACAGTTGGTGTTTTTCCACAAGTTCCTCGTACGGTACATCCTGTTCCTCTTGCAGTTTGGGAACATTGATAACAAAACATATCTAGCGGTTCATTTGCCATATTTTTTTCCTCCATATAAAATGATTTTGTACATTTCATGTACATTATAGTTGGTTAGTTTTTATACTTAAATGTTTTGTCACTTATTTAGGGTAAAAAGTAACAAATATTATATATTATTAAAATATAATTAAAATTATCAAAAAAGTGGGAGGGTAAATTTGCAAGATAAAACAATACACTCATTACAAAAATTAGGACTAAGCACATACGAAGCACAAGTATATCGAAGTTTAAGCACCATCATAACAGGAACACCAAGTGAAATAAGTACAGAATCACAAGTTCCAAGATCTAAAGTATACGATGTTTTAAGAAGATTAAATGAAAAAGGATATATAGATGTAGAAAGAGGAAGACCACTTAAATACACAATTGTTTTACCTAGAGACATTTTCAATAAAGAAAAAGAAAAATTAATTGAAGAACTAAATGAAACAGAACAAAATTTAAACAATACCTATGAAAATCAAATATCCCAAGTACAAGCACCAATGTGGCTAATCCATAACACTGAAAAAATAATTAAAAAAGAATTAGAAATTATTTTAAGAACCAAAAAAACATTAAACATGAGAATAGGATTTCTATTTGAAGGTGAAGCAAAACAACTAAATGATGCATTTCAAAAAATTTCAAAAAATGTTGAAATTAATATTTTAGCTTCCCCCTACTGCTATGTAAATCATGAAAAAATAAACATTATATCCTCATTTAAAGATTCAAATGTAAATATAATAAAAGCGGATATTCCTTTTGTAAAAATGATGATACGTGACAAAAAAGAAATAATGCATATATATACAAAATTTTCAGGTGAAAAAAAAAGTGTTATACCCGATACGGCAATAGGAATATGGAATAGATATGAAGATATAGCTAAAAACTATGATGATAGATTCATAGACCAAATGAATAAAAAAAGAAAAAAACAAAGAATAAAGTAAATTATATTAATCAACAAAAAACAAATAAATATTTGATTAAAAAAAAGATGATAAAATTGAAGAAAATTATACCAATAATAGTAATTTTAATAATAGCCATAGTAATGGTTTCAGGATGTATTATTGATAATTCTACATCCGATTCTTCAAAAAATCAAATAACGTCCAATACATCAATCCAAGAAAATGGACAATATGATCAAAAAGCTGATGTTGCAGCATATATAGAGAAATATAACAAATTACCATCCAATTATATTACTAAATCAGAAGCACGATCTCTTGGTTGGCATGGAGGATATTTAGAACCTTATGCTCCAGGTAAAAGTATAGGTGGAGATGTTTTTACAAACCGTGAAAGAGTAGTACCTCAAGGTAAATCTTATATTGAATGTGATATCGACACAAATGGATCTAAAACTAGAGGCGCTAAAAGAATAATATATTCTAATGATGGAGATATTTATTACACTAGCGACCATTACAAAACATTTACAAAACTTAACTAAAAAAAATATAAGCTGGAAAATAATATGAAGAAAATTATATTAGATGGAAATTTAATGAAAAATAATCCTCACGATTATATAAAAGACAATTTAAATTTTCCAGAGTATTATGGTAAAAATCTTGATGCTCTCTTCGATTGTTTAGGAGACATAGGTGAAAAAACTGAAATAATTCTTATTAACCCTAAAAATGTTGACAAAAATATGATTAATACTTTTAAAGATGCTTCAAAAGAAAATCCAAGCTTATTATTTAAAATTAGTTAAAAAATGTGTATATTTTCCAAAAAACTATTTTTTTTATTTTTCTAAATTAAAAATTTAAAATTTAAGAATATGATTAAAAAATTAATATTAAATAATATAATTCATAAAAATTAAATTATGTTGTAACTAAATGATTTATTCTTAATTTTAACAATTTATTATTTATTACAAAAAAGGTGATTATAAATGCGAATATTAATTATTCACTCTGATTATTTAAAATATAATGTAAAAAACAAAACCGGAATGGCTGAAGAAATCAACGAAGCTCAAAAAAGTGGAGCCTTTGATGAATCATTAGTTGTATTCAGCGCTGTTGAAAAACAAGACGAAATAAACCCTAAAGGAATAGTTAAAAACTTAGTTAAAGAAGTTATAAAAACTAATGAAGAAGTTAAAGCAGATAATATAGTACTTTACCCATATGCACATTTATCTAGCTCATTAAGTTCCCCACAAAGTGCGATTGAAATATTAAAAGATACTGAAAAAGCACTTAAAGAAGAAGGCCTTAATGTTTATAGAGTACCATTTGGATGGTATAAAGCATTTGAAATATCTTGTAAAGGACATCCATTATCTGAACTCTCAAGAACTATCACTGCAGAAGATGAAGATTCTGAAGAAGAAAAAGAAGATAAAGGACCAGACTCTAAATTTTATATTTTATACAATGGAAAAGTCAGCGAAACTGATGAATTCAAGTATGAAGATGAAGATTTAGAAAAATTAACATTATATGAACTTGGTAAAGGTTCCAGTGATGAAGGAGAACCACCTCATGTTAAAATCATGAGAGAAAAAGAATTATGTGATTATGAAAGTGCATCAGATATTGGAAATCTAAAATGGTATCCTAAAGGACGTTTAATACGTGACTTATTATCCGATTATGTTTACAACCTTGTTTTAGATCAAGGAGCAATGCCAATTGAAACTCCAATTTTCTATGATTTAGCTAATCCTGCAATAAGAGAACATGCAGCTAAATTTGGAGAAAGACAATATAAAACAAACACTAAAAAAGATTTAATGTTAAGATTCGCATGCTGTTTCGGAGCTTTTAGAGTATTAGGAGACTCATTTTTAACTTGGAAAAATTTACCAGCAAAAGTTTACGAACTCTCAACATATAGTTTTAGATTCGAAAAAAGAGGAGAAGTAGTTGGTCTTAAAAGATTAAGAGCATTTACAATGCCTGATTTCCATAGTTTCTGTGCTGATATGGATACCACATTAGAAGAATTTGATAAACAAGTAGATATGTGTATCCAAACTGGAAAAGATTTAAATGTTAATTATGAAGTAATTTTCAGAGCAACAAAACAATTTTATGATGAACACAAAGATTGGATGTACAATACAGCTGCAAAAGCAGAAAAACCAATATTACTTGAAATATTACCTGAAAGAAAACATTATTGGAGCTGTAAAATAGATATGGCTGCAATTGACTATTTAGGAAGACCTATAGAAAATCCAACAGTACAAATAGATGTTGAAAGTGGAAAAAGATTTGATATCAATTACTTAGGTGAAGATGGTCAACAACACCATCCAACTATTTTACACTGCAGCCCAACTGGAAGTATAGAACGAGTCATATGCAGTTTATTAGAAAAAACCGCTAAAGAAATTGATGATAAAGATCCAATGCTCCCAACATGGTTATCCCCAACCCAAGTGAGAATATTACCAATAAGTGATAAACATCTTGATTATGCTAATGAATTAGCTGATAAAATAGCCGAAAACAATATTAGAGTTGATATTGATAACAGTGAAGATAGAGTTGGTAAAAAAATTAGAAATGCATCTAAAGAATGGATTCCATACATTTTTGTTGTAGGAGATAAAGAGTTAGAATCTAAACAATTCTCTGTAACAGTAAGAGAAACTGGTGAAAAAGTTGATATGACACCTGATGAACTTATTAAAGAAGTATCATCTAAAAATAAAGGATTACCATTTAGAAGATTACCTTTACCACGTTATGTTAATGAAAGAATTAGATTCAACTAAAATTAAAATTTAAATAATAGCTAAAAATATTTTAGCTATTTAATAACTATTTTTTTTATTATTTTAAAAGATTTAAAAAACTTTTTTTAATTAAATATTACTATTAAAAAATGTTATATATTACATTAATTCATAAATTAATATAGTATAAATATACTCATAGAAATTTTATAATTTTACTTAATTTTATTAAAATTTTTAAATTTCATAAAAATATTTAATTATTTTATATAATATCGGAGGATACAAAAATATGTATAGAATAGGCGAAGCCCTTATTGGGGATGGAAATGAATTAGCTCATGTTGATTTAGTAATTGGCGAAAAAGAAGGTCCTGTTGGAAGCGCATTTGCGAACACTATGACTCAATTATCAATTGGTCACACACCTTTACTCACAGTTATCAGACCAAACTTATTAACCAAACCTGCAACTTTAATTATTCCTAAAGTAACTGTTGGCGATTTAGATGATGCAAGTAAAATATTTGGACCTGCACAAACAGCAGTAGGAAGAGCAGTAGCAGATGCAGTTGAAGAAGGACTATTACCAAAAGATAAAACCGAAGATTTATTACTTATGGTAAGTGTTTTCATAGACCCTAAAGCTGAAGATTTCAGAAAAATATACCAATACAATTATGGTGCAACTAAATTAGCAATAAGAAGAGCAATGAAAGGTTATCCAACTATCAACAAAGTATTAGCTGAAAAAGATAGAGGAACACATCCAATAATGGGATTCAAAGTAACAAGATTATGGAACCCTCCATACTTACAAGTTGCACTTGATTTAGATAATTTAAATGCAATGGAAAGAATTATTGATGAATTACCTAATAGAGAAAGAATCATCATTGAAGCTGGAACACCTTTAGTTAAAAAATTTGGTGTCGGTGTTGTAAGTAAAATAAGAAAACTTCGCCCAGATGCATTCATAATAGCTGATTTAAAAACATTAGATGTTGGAAGAGTAGAAATTAAAATGGCTGCAGATGAAACTGCAGATGCAGTAGCTATATCTGGTTTAGGAACTATTGAATCCATAGAAAAAGCTATACATGAAGCGCAAAAACAAGGTATTTACTCTATATTAGATATGATGAATGTTGATGACTTCACTGGAAAAATTAAACAATTAAATCCTGAATTAAAACCTGATATTGTTCTATTACACAGAAATGTTGACCTTGAAACAACAAAAGCTGAAAAAGGTGAAGATACTAGTGAAATGACTGAATGGGGTAATATCAAAGCAATTAAAAAATTAATTGATGATGGATTAATTGCAGTAGCTGGAGGAATCACACCTAACAAAGTAGAAGAAGCTATTGATAAAGGTGCAGATATCATTATCGCAGGAAGATATATTATTGGATCTAGAGATGTAAGAAGATCTGCAGAAGATTTCTTAGAACATTTCCCTGTTGACCCAGACAACATGAGATTAGCTCTTGACGAAGACGAAAATATATAAAAATTATAAAAAAATAAGCTGTTAAACATTAAAAAAATACAGCTAAATTTTTTTATTTAAATTTTTACTTTTTTTAAAAATTTTAAAATAAAACATAATAAGAGGCATTTTAATGGTATTTTGTAATTCATGTGGTAAACCTATGATTAAAGATGATTATGGAACAAACGCTGACGGATCTAAAAATCCTGACTATTGTAATGAATGTTATCAAAATGGTGAATTTACAGAACCCAACATAACATTAGAAGAAATGATAACAAAAAATGTTAAAAAAATGCTAGAAAAAAATCCTCGAGCAGATGAAACAATGTTTACAGGTATATTAATACAAAGTTTACCCGGACTAAAACGATGGAATAATGAACTTGAAAACGAAGATTTAAACGAGGAAAATATTTACAAAAATAGAAAAATATAATATTATTCTAATCAGTTTTATATAATATAAAATTTCTAAACTTATTAGCTAAACCTTGTTGATATAATTCACCAATTTTAGCACTTTCTAATTCAGATTGAAGTATTTCATTTTTCTTTAAAAGAATTATATAAGATTTTTGAAGATCTAAAAATTCAGAATCAGTATGATAATGATTTTCAAAAAGACTTTTATTCTCAAAATTAGAAGATTGTTTATTTTCAATTTCTTGATTTAATATTTCTATTTCTTGATTTAATTTAGAAATTATAGCATCTTTAACTTGAATATCATCATTTAATTTTTTATTTTTATCTTTTAATAAATAGTTATGTAGTTCTAAAGCTATATTAATATCTTCTTGTGATTCAAAATTTTCTGCATCAGATTTATGAAATATTAATACTTCTTCTTCATCTTCAAAAATGTTTTGTTGTTTAGGTATTGTGACTTGAACTTGTTCAGCCTGATATTTCTTTTTTTTACCATCTTTAAGAGTTCTTGTATACTCTCTAGAATATTTTTTCACTTTACCTATAGATTGTTCCATTTTTTTAAACTCCAATTTTTAAAAAAAAATGATTTAATTTTAGAATTCCAATATTTATTCTGTTTCTTCATATATTAAAAATTTTTTAATTAATTAGAAAAAATATAATTAGTTTAAATCTAAGAGATAAATATATGATTTTAGGAATATGTGGAAGTCCCCGAGAAGAAACTACAAGTTATGTTTTAAATAAATCCTTAGATAATTTGAAAGAAAAAGGTTATGAAACTAAAAGTTTTGAAGTTGGCCAAAAGGAATTACACCCATGCCAACATTGTAATTATTGTTTAAAAAATAAAAAATGTATTATTAATGATGATATGCAGGAATTATATCCTTTAATGAAAGATGCTAATGGATTTATAATTGCTACTCCAATTCATTGTGGAGGAGTAAGTTCTCAAATTAAAATGATAATGGAGAGAACTAGAGCTTTAGAAGCTATAGATTTAGATATTTTAAAAGGAAAAGTTGGAATGAGCATAGCTGTGGGTGGAGATAGAGTAGGTGGTCAAGAATTAGCTATTCAAGAAATAAACACTTTTTATATAATTCATAGCATGATTCCTGTAGGGGGAGGTTCATTTGGTGCTAATTTAGGTGCTTGTTTTTGGTCAAAAGATAATATGGATGGGATAAAAAAGGATCAATATGGATTTAAAACCCTAAATAGAACTTTAAAACATTTTACAGATTTTTTAAATAAAAAATAGCTCACTAAAAGCTTATTTAAAAATAAAAATTTTTTAAAAATAATTAAATTTATTAATAAAAAAAAAGTTAAATTAACTAAGTTATATTTTATAATAATTTTTTTAACAATTTATCTTTTCTAACTAGTCAAAATTATCTTTTGGTTAGTTTAAAACTTAAATTATTTCTTAGGTGTGAAAATGGCGTCAAAACTAGCTAGAGGCAGTGTAATAATATTCATCGGAAATGTAATCTTCCGTATAGGAGGATATGTTTATCGATTTTTAATGGCTACTCTACTAGGACCTGCTGCTTATGGTATATTAGGAATTACATTACCATTCCAAGGAATTTTCCAAATTTTAGCTGCAGGAGGATTACCTCCAGCAATAGCTAAATACGTATCAGAATACAACGCATTAGATAAAGAAGATTTAGCTCATCAAACAGTTTATACTGCACTAAAAATAATGGTATTTTTAGGAATATTAATGGGTATACTAATGGTATTTGTTGTAGCACCATGGTTAGCAGATTTACTTAATAAACCTGAAGCTTTACTAGCATTACAAGCTGTAGGTCTTATAACCCCATTTAGTGTAATTGTTGGAGCTTTTAGAGGAGCTTTCCAAGGAGTTTATAAGATGGAATATATCTTATATACTCGAGCTATTGAACAATTATTTATGATTTTATGTGCAGTAGCTCTTGTAATGGTAGGATTATCCGCATTTGGTGCAGTATTAGGTAGCGCATTAGGATTTGCATTATCTGCATTATCTGCATATATAATTTTCAAGAAATATATGAGTAAATATATTCCAAAACCTGGACCAGATTTTGAATTTAGTCATAAACAAGAATTACAATTAGCTTCAAGCCTCATCATATTTTCAGTACCAGTTACAATAGCAGCATTAGCAGAAATGGCCATTTACAGTGCATGTACAATTATCATGGGATACTTCTTATCCTCAACATTAATTGGTTATTATACAGCTGCAGATCCTATAGGTAGATTACCATTAATGATTTCAAGTTCTCTTGCAACAACAATATTGCCTGCTGTATCAGAAGCATTTAGCTTAAATAATAAAGATTTATTAGAAAAATATGTTACTAATGCATATAAATACGGAATGGTACTTGTAGTACCAATGTGTGTTGGAATTGCAATGTATTCTAAAGAAATAATGGGTCTTGTATATTTCACTAATTCCGCATATATGGCAGGAGCTGGAGCTTTAGCAATATTAGTAATTGGAATGACATTCTACTCTGTATTCACAATTTCTTCAAGTATAGTTCAAGGTATTGGAAATCCTAGAGTTCCAATGTATGTGTTAATATTTGGAACATTAGTAACAGTAGGATTAGGATTCTATTTAATTCCACAACTAGGAATAATCGGAGGTTCATGGGCTATCACCATTGCATCTATTGCTATGATGATACCAATGTTAATTATAACTTTTCATATTACAAAAACAAAAGCCCCACTAGGATTTTTTGCTAAAATAGTAATTGCATCAATAATTATGGGTATACCAATATACTTTATACAATATTTCTTAGGATATACAGTTATAGGATTAATAATAGGTCTAATTATATGCCCTATAATTTACACTGTATTATTGATTGTGTTAAAGACTTTAGAACCTGAAGATATTGTTGCTGCAAGAAAATTCGGAAATAAATTTGGTCCTTTAACAAAATATGTACAAAAATTCTTCGATATAGTAGAAAGATTTGTTTAAATACATACAATCCATACTTTTTTTTAAAATTTATTAAAACTTCAGATGAAATAATAAATAGAAATACTTTTTAATTAAATGGGAATAAATATAGAGAATGAAAGATATTAAAAAATTTAATTTTGGAGATTAATTTTTTAAAAAAAATTTTTGATAGTATTTAGGAAGGACGAAAAATGACTAAAGTAAAAGCTGGAGTAGAATATAAAATTAATATAGATGATAACTCCTTTTTATTAGACAGTAAGAAATTTAATTTATTAAAATATATTAATGATACTGGTTCTATTACTGAAGCAGCAAAATTAGCTAAAATTTCATATAGAACTGCATTAAATTATATTGATAAAATTGAATCTAATTTGGATATTGCACTAGTTAATACTAAAAAAGGTGGAAGTGGAGGTGGAGGTAGTACTTCACTTACTCCTGAAGGACAAATGATTTTAAAAGAGTGTAAAAAAATCAATGCTATTATGGAACTTCATAGAGAAGTTAACGAAATTGAAGCTACTGTTTTAAACATTGATAGATCTAAAGGTGTTATGAAAATTGAAATGAACCCAGAAGTTAGATTAACTATCCCAATTAATGAAAATTATGAAGTAGGGGATAAAATTTTAGCTTTAATAAGTTATGATAATATTTTCATTATGCTAAAACCTCAAGAATCCAGTATAAGAAATGTGTTCAAAGGAACAATTACCGAAATGAAACTTGAAGATGAAATGATTAGAGTTCAAATAAATATTGGTGGAATGGGAATATTTTCTGACATTACTGTTTCTGCCACAAAGGATCTTAATTTAACTTTAGGTATGGAAGTTTACATTGGATTTAAAGCCGTGTCTGTTGCTACATTAAAATTATAAATATAAATCTTTGAAGGATTATTAATTTTATGAGGGATTTTTATTTTTAAGATAGAGATAATTGAAGAAAAATGCACTGGATGTGGAAATTGTGCAGAAATTTGTCCAAAATCTGGTAAAATTTGGAAGATTGATGAAGTTGCACATGTATCACATCTTGAATATTGTCATGTATGCACACTATGTGCAATGAAATGCCCTGAAGATGCAATTAAAATTATGAGAAATGCTCCAAATGAGTAAATAAATATTAGATAAATTAATATAATTGAAGTTAAATCTACTTGAATAACAATGTAGAAAATAATTAAAAATAAAAAATTTGAGGGATTCTATGAAAAGAACTGCAAAAGTATCAAGAAAAACATCAGAAACAGATATAAATATAGAAATTAACTTAGACGGTGAAGGAAACTACAATATTGATACAGGCGTAAATTTCTTCAATCACATGTTAGAATCCTTTTCCAAACATAGCTACATAGATTTAAATATTAAAGCCATCGGAGATACAGAAATAGATGATCATCATACTGTAGAAGATGTTGGAATATTATTAGGAGAAGCATTTAATAAAGCCATAGGAGATAAAAGAGGAATAAGACGAATGGCCGATGCAACAATCCCAATGGATGACTCTTTAGCTACAGTAGCAATCGACATAAGTGGAAGAAGTTACTGTAATATGAACTTAAAATTCAATAATGATAAAATAGGAGACTTAACTGCAGACATTATAGTACACTTCTTTGAATCATTTGCAAACAGTGGAAAAATTAACATTTATGGAACTATAGAAGGATCAAATGACCACCATAAAGCTGAAGCACTATTTAAAGCATTCGCTAAATCATTACATTATGCTTGTGTTATAGAAAACGATAAGATTCCAAGTACAAAAGGAGTCTTATAAACTATTTTTAAAAAAACATAATCTAAATTAAATTTTACAAAAATAAGAATAACTTTTAACTTAATCAATAAAAGTCTAATTTTAAAAAAAAAAATAAAAAAAGAAGTAGCTAAAAAGCTACTTATGATAAATTATTTATTGTGGTTTTTCAGTTAATACAGTTTTAGTACCAGTAGATCCATCTTTCATATGTGGAGTTCTTAAAACAGTATCGTTAGCTTTTTCAATATCTCTTGCTTCTGCAGCTAAATTAGCAGCACATGAAGCAGTTTCGTGAGCAGCTGCTACAAGGTATATGAATTTTTCAAAGTCTTGTACCATGAAACAACCTTTAAGATCTAAGTTTGCAACACTTTCTGCCATAGAGTAAGCTGCAATTGCTTTAGCTTTAGCATAAGGGTTTGCAAATCCAGCAGCTTCAGCTGCTTTTTCAGCAGTAATTACTAATTGAGGTAATTCAATTTCATTACCTGCTTCTGCTTGAGCTATCATTCCGTCAAGTGTATTTTGTACTAATCTGTAAGCACCTGTACAAGCTAATACTTTAATAATATCAGCGTTGAATGAAGCCATTTCAGTTGGGTCTAACCATTCTCTTCTAGCACCAATCATAGGGTCTGCTTTAACGATTATGTATCCAATACCTTGTTCAGCCATTTCATCTTTAGCTTTTGCTCCAGGAGCATCACCAATAATCATTGCTGGTACATCTAATTGAGATAATAATTCTCTTGCTTTTGCAGGTCCAGGTGCGGTTGGGTTAGGACTTATAAATATACAAAAGTCTGGATCAAATTGTTCTATTTTTGGAACAACTTCTTCAGTTTGTTCTGGATTCATTTTTGCTCCAGAACTTACAAGTCGTACGTCTATATTTGGTCTGTCTGCTCTTTCATCTAATAAAAGTTCGAGAACAGGGGAAGTACCAATATTTCCACTTTTAATAATTCCAATTTTAACTACCATATTATCACAAATATAAATATTAACTTTTAACTATTTAAGTACTTTTGTTAAAAAAAATACCGATAAATTTATATAATATAAAAAAAATTTTATAAAAAACATTAATAAATCTTTAAAAAAAAATGAAAAATAAGATAACAGCTTAAATTTATCTAAACACTTTTCGTTTGTTCCAAATTTTTTTAGTAGAACTTAAACCACTTTTTTCTAATGAAAAATCAAAATTATTAATTATAGAAACCAAATTATCAATTGCAACTTGACTATTTTTTAAAAAATCCCCCTTATTAGGAGAAGATAAATCAGTTATAACATTACTAATCTCTGAAATAGGTACAATAGGAATATTCAACTCTTTAGCCAAATCCACACTACCATGAACCTTATGAAAACCTTCAATTTTAATACTTGGAACTTCAAAAACACCAGCTTCAATAGTCATCCCCATACCAGCAGCATAAATCAAAGTATCAGCACCATTAATATAAGAAAATAAATCAACATAATTATCTAAAACATTAACATTAGGAGAATTAACTAAACTCTCAACAAGATTCTTATCAAATCTATAAGGAGCTATCAAAGCATTTAAATTCAAACCTTCAATAACATTAATTAATTTAGGTAAATCTTTACTTCTTAAATCTCCACCTAAAACAACTAATATATAATTATCAATGAAATTATTTTCAATTAAAATATTTTCTTTAGATTTCATAGAATCATTATCAATTGAATCATTAACATATTTAGCCATAGGATAACCACCAATATTAAAAACATTTTTAATATTGTAAGTTTCCTTTAAATAAGATACATATTTTTTAGAAGGAACAGTAACTAAATTTGCATGAGAAATAAACTCTATAGGATTATAAATATCTTGTTCAATATGAAGAACAGGAATATGTAAAAAATTTGCTGCTAAAATAGACTTTCTAACATCCCCAGCATTACCACAAGTGATTAAAAGATCTATATTTTTACCTTTCATTGCTTTATATGCTTTAATAACATCCTTAAATATTAAATAAAATAATTTATAATTAGAATTTTTATTTTTATTAGAACCCCTACCTTCACCAATAAAATAACATTCATCAGATATATTATTTAAAAATTGTTTTGAACTTTCACCATGATATAAACCAATAATTTTAGTTTTTTTCCAATTCAATTTATTTTGAGATTCTAATAGTCTCAATTTTTTAATGACTGGAATTAATGTTTTAGCTGGTGCAATTTCAGCAGCTATTGCAATTGTTAATGAATCTTTTTTATTAGACATTATTATGCACCATCTGAAGGTTTAATTTTATAAAAGAAATAAATTATTAATAAAATACCAATTAAATAAAAAATCCAAACAACTAAATCAGTAGGACCTGTTTCAGTCCAAATAAGTGTTTGAGCTAAAATAAGAGCATAAAAAGCTGTAAAAACTTCTTTTTTATATTTTTGAATTATATGTAATGTTTTTAAAATTAAACCAATTAAAAACATTTGTAATCCCATTCCTAAAATACCAAAATCTAAAGTTGCAGGTCCAAAAATAGTGGAAGTAATGGAATGATTTTCATTTAATACAGCTTGACCTACAAGAACTCTAGGATCAACTGAGTTAAAAAAACCAGTTAAAGTTGAATAAAATAAAGTACCATGAGTTAAAAATTGTCTACGTGTAATTTTATCAAAAACATTTAATGTAAATCCTGCTCTATAAGAAACTAATTCAATAGGCCCTAATCTCCAATGTTGCCCAGATATTGACTTTACCGCTATATAACCAATAGCAATGAATAATATAAAGATAATTGAAATGAAAATTAATTGATGTTTTGTTTCAAATTTTCTAGTATAATATAAAGTTATAAAAGTAGATAATAAAATTGCAATCGGTGTAGTTCTATACCCAGTTAAAACAAATAAAATTAAACCAATGAATAACAATAAATAATGAGTTTTTCTATTATATTTAGCTAAAAGTAAGTTTATACCTGGAAGATATAAAATATATGAAATTAACCAAATTTTAGTAGCAGCTTGACTTTTAAGGGTGCTACTAAATAGGGGGATACCACCTAATAAAATCAAATTAATAATTTGTAAAATTATTCCCATTAATACTACTGATAAAATTATTATTTCATTTCTTGAATAATTACCAAATAATGGTAATGGATTTAAATTAGCTTTAGGATTGGATTTGAGTGAATTGATCTTATTTCTTATATTTTTGTAATATTTTACAACAATATTAGGAATGTAATTACCAATTATAAATAAAATTAATCCAAATAAAATAAAAAAGTACATTGGAATTTGTGGATGATGTAATTCAGTTGTTAAATACCATATTGGTAATGCAATTAATACGAATAAAAAAATTGCAAGAACTAATATTAATGGATTGAAAATATCAATGTTTTTTAAATTTGATTTAATATTAGTCATAATATCACACAATAAAAATTGAAAAAGTTGAAATTTTTTAAAATCTTTTTATATAATTAATATTTTTAATCAATTATAATAAATTTACTAATTTTTCTTTAAAAAATGAAAATAAATAAAAAAATTATTTTTCTATTAGATATTTTTTAAATAAATATTTTTTAATTAATTAAATTAAAAATTTTATTAGATAAAATATTTTTATAAAATCAACCTACAAAAATAAAATTATAAAAAATTAATAATACTAAATTAAAATAATTTAATATTTTTTAATAAATTTAATGATAATATCAGGAAAAACTTTAAAAAAAATGATAACTCAATGACAACACCATTTAATAAAATTGTAAATAAAAAGTTATTAGCATGTACACTCAATGATGTTAACATTAAAGAAATTAAAACATGAAAAATTAAAAAATTTACAGTTGAAATGCACCTTTAAATCATAAGAGAAGAGAAAAGAGTCAACAATGACATTAACAAGTAGATACAAAATACAGTTGAAAAATATGTCTAAGAGTTACATAATTCCAAGTAAAAAAAATTACATTAACATGCATTATAAATGTTGAAATATAAAATTTCAACATTTTAAAAAAAAAAAAAAAAATTAATCATCTTTTTGAGTTTCTAAAATATAAGTATCTTTAGAACCCACAGATAAATCTTTTTCAGAAGGTTCTCGATTTAATAATCTATCAATAAAATTTCGAGCTTTATATCTTTCAATTAATAATCTATATCCAGTAAGAACATTATTTTTTTCCATACTTTCTTTTAAACAATCATTTAATTTAGAGTTTAAAGATTGAATTTCATTATTTTTAGAGATTAATAATTCATTATTTCTTTCTCGCTCTAATCTAATTTCCTCATTAACCGTTTTAACAAGTTCATCCGATTTTTCTCGCTCTAATCTAATTTCCTCATTAGATTTAGAAATTGATTTATCTTTTTCATCAATGATATCATAACATTTCTGCAAAGATTTTTGATTTTCATCCATTAAATTTTTAATCTCATTATTCTTTTTAGCTATTTCATCATTACGTATATCAATTTCATTACTAATATTAGATTGAATACTATTATTTTTATCTCTTAAATCAGAAATTAAATTATCTTTATCATCTAATGTTTTTTTATATTCATAGATCTTATTATTAAAATCTTCATATTCATTTAGAGTGAGAAGTACAATTTTTTCGCCACCCTCAAAATTATCTTTCTTAGAAAGATCAATTCTGTAAGTGAAACTATTACCTCTTTTATATTGTTTTACTTCTTTTTCTAACATTTTAATATTCCTTATAATAATAGTCAATATTAATTCATTAAATTAAATATAATATTATATAATATATTATTCATCATTGCATATAAACTTGAGTTAATTATATGTAAAATGTAAGAACCACGAATAATGATAATTATTAAAATTATAATATAGAGTTACAATAAAATAAGAAATTAAATATTAAAAAAATAATGAGTTACAAAGCTATTAACAAAAAAAAATTCATGCTAAAAATGAGTTATCATAATAAATTTTAAAAACTTTTTGCTAAAAATTTTATTAAGTACCATTTCAAGTGAAAAAAATAGAGTTACAAAAAATTAAAAAAATAACTCACAACATTAGGTTGATAATATCATTATAAATTTGAAAAAAATAAAAATTATTATTATCTGATCTTTAAGAAAAAAAGGATGAAAAATCAAACAAATTTACTAAAATTATTGTATATAAAATATACGATAATAGACTAAAATATACATGTAATGTCATTGAGTTGTATGATAATAACTTTGAGTCACAAATAATATGAAAAAAGTTAACACAAAAAATAGAAGATTTAAGCATGAAATTAAAAAATAAATACAATTAAAAATTTATAAAAAAAAGAAAGCTGAAAAAGAAGATAAAATAGAAAATATAAAAAAATAACCAACTTATTGTTCAGCAATATTCTTCGTAAAATTATAAGCAAAATTAGTATATGAACATGGATGAATATGTATATAATTAGCTAAAGTGTTACCAACAACAATTCCATCATGAGAATTAGATATACCAGTACCCCTCTGAATATCAAAAACATAACTTGCATTATCATCAGGATAAATTTTAGTATAATGAAACTCATGAGCTCTAAAAAGATCACCAGTATCAGAAATAATAGAATCTTTGGAAGCTTTAGCTACAACATAACTTAAACCTTGAATATGTGAAGTCATTTTAGAATTATAAGGTAAAGCATTAACCATATTTAAACCATCAATAGACTTAGATAAATAAATTAAACCACCACATTCTGCATAAATTGGAGAATTATTATTATGAAAATTTTTAATAGAATTTTTCATTGATACATTAGAACATAATTCTTTTTTAAATATTTCAGGATAACCTCCACCTATATACAATGCATCAGCATCAGGAATTTCTTCATCTTTATAAGGGCTAAAATAAATTATTTTTGCATTATTATCCTCTAAAGCATCAAAAGTTTCTTGATAGTAAAATGAAAAAATTTCATCCTTAGCCACTGCAATCTTAACTTTAGATTTATTACCCGTTTTCCACATTTTATTTTTACAATTTTCAGTAGAATTTTTATTTTCTATTGGTGAAAATTTAGAATTTACATTTTTTCTATTAGATATTTCACAATTTTTAGAATTTTTCATAATATCAATTAAAGCATCTAAATCAATATAATTTTCAACTACATTACTCCAATTTTCTATATCTCCTAAAATTCTTTGTTTTTCCAATGCAGGAACTAAACCAAGATGTCTTTGATTAACTACTAAATTATCATCACGAGGAATACCACCAATAACTTTAGTATTAGATAAACTTTCAACAGCTTCTTTTGCTTTTAAATAATGTTTTTTACCTCTAACTTTATTTAAAATTACTCCTTCAATTTTAACAGAAGGATCTAGTGTTTTAAAACCAATAACAACAGCGGCGGCACTTTTAACTAAACTTCTAGCATCCATAATCAATACAACAGGTGCATCTAAAGCTTTAGCTATTGAAGCAGTATTACCTACATCTCCAGTAGGACTAATACCTTCATATAAACCTCTAACACCCTCAATAATACCTAAATTTGAATTAGATTTTTTTAAACCTCTATTAAAAACATTAATAATTTGATTTTCATCCATAAAAAATGAATCTAAATTTCTTGAGGGATTTCCTGTTGCTAAAGTATGATAAGAAGGATCAATATAATCAGGACCAACTTTGTAAGGCTGAACATTATATTCTTTAGACAATGCTTTCATTATTCCAGTAGCAATAGTAGTTTTTCCAACAGCACTACTTGTACCAGCTAGTACGACTTTCATAATTTATACTTATAAAGAGTTTTATTTAAATTTTCTTATAAAAATTGAATTAAATATACAAAAAATTAATTAACATTAAAATGATATGAAATAATGATGACAACTTTAGGAAAAATGCAAATATTAGCAGATTCAGCACAATTTGATTTGTGTGATTATGTAAATCATCAAAAAAGTTCACATGTTAACTTACCCGGAATATATAATGCAGTTGGTTCTAATGGTTGTGAAATACCATTATTTAAAACTTTAATGACAAATAAATGTAAAAATGATTGTAAATACTGTATCAATCAGTGTAAAAGAGATTTTACAAGATTAGAATTAACACCTAATGAAATAGCTAAAGCTTTTTTACATTATTATAATAATAATTTTGTTAATGGATTATTTTTATCATCTGGTGTAGGAAACACAATAGATGACACTATGGATAATTTAATCGAAACTAGTAGAATCCTCAGAAAGGATTATGGGTATCAAGATTATATTCATCTAAAAATAATTCCTGGAGCTTCAAAAGATTCTATTAAACGAGCTATGTCTTTAGCAGATCGAGTCAGTATAAATATTGAAGCAGCTACAAAAGATGGATTATATGAAGTAACTTCAACTAAAGATTATAATAAAGATATTCTAAAAAGAATTAACTGGATAGATTCATTAGCAAAAAGAGATTCCTCATTAGCACCTTCTGGACAGACAACACAATTAGTAATAGGTGCTAATAATGAAACTGATCAAGAAATTTTGAAAAGAATGGAATCAATATATAATAAAGTTGATATGCAACGCACATATTTCAGTGCATTTTCTCCTGTAGAAGGTACTGAATTAGAAAATAAAGTTGCTGAGAGTACTAAAAGAACAGCTCAATTATATCATGCAGATGCTCTTATTAATGAATATAAATTTAAATTGAGAGAAATAGTATTCAATGATAATAATAATTTATCATTTGATGAAGACCCTAAAATTTTAGCAGCACGAAAGATGGATATTTTTCCTGTTGAAATTAATTCAGCACCATATGTAGAATTGATTAGAGTTCCAGGTATCGGAGTTAAATCAGCTAAAAAAATAATCAGCATTAGAAAAAAGATACCATTTGAGAATATGAGTGATTTAAAAAAGCTAGGTGTTGTAATTAAAAGAGCTGAACCATTTATTCAAATAGAAGGTAATTATCAGGCTACATTTGATTAATTTATTTTTATTCAATTTCTTCAAAAAATTTCCATATTTCTGGATATTTTTCTCTAATAGCTTCATCTATCAATAATGATGCTTCTTTACTAATACTAAATTCTGGTCTAGTTTTTCTTAAATATCGAAGTACAGATGCTGATTGAATAGACCATAAAGTAATTCTAGGATTTTTAGTTACTGTTTGAATAATTTCAGGAATAATTTCTTTATTAATTTCAGGTATAATTTTTTCGACTATTTCATCAGGATTATCATTATTTTTATTGTTTAGATTTGACTTTTTTAACTCTATAGTATCTTTAACAATCTTGTTATTTCCTTCAATTAAGCTATCATTAAAATCAATATGTTTAGGATTACCCTCAATTTTAATATCTGCTCTTTCAATATTATAAGGTAATTCCAACGAAAGTTTATTATTTTCATTTAATGACTTATATGAATGCATCATATTATGAATATTATTCTTATTTTTATAAATTTTAATATTTTGATCAACTTTAGGAATACTTTCAAACTTAGAAAAAAAGTTTAAATGACTATTTTCATCCATAATTAATCTTTCAAATTCTGTAAAATCTTCATTTTCTTTTGAAATTATTTCTTTAACAGATAAATCATCTAAAACTCTCTCATTTTCAATTGAATCTAATAATTCTAGTAAATTATTATAAACTTTACCATCTTTTTCATTATATAATTTAGAATTATCATCTTTTACCATAAAATAAAACCTTAAAAAATTTTTGAAATGAATAATAATATATTATAAGTTATAATATTTAAGTTAAATGTTAAAACTTATAAGTTATAACTAAATAATTATAATCAATAAGCATTGAAAACTAAATTAATTAAAAAAATCCTATATAAAAATATATAATTTAAAAAACAAAACAAAATAATATGAAAATATTAGCTATAGATGTAGGTACAGGAACAGAAGATATAATGTTCTACAATAATGAAAAAGAAATAGAAAACTCAATAAAACTAGTTCTACCCTCTCCACATTTAACAATAGTTCAAAAAATGGAAAAAATAGAAAACAACATATACTTCAATGGAGTAATAATGGGTGGAGGAAAAATAAAAAATCAAGCAGTAAAACATATAAAAAATGGATACAAAGTAGCTGCAGAAAAATTAGCTGCTAAAACTATAAGAGATAACCTAGAACAAGTTTCATCATATGGTATTGAAATTGTTGAAGATGAAAACAATCCCAAATATAAAAATTACAGCAAAATAACACTCCAAGATGTAAACTTAAAACAATTATCAAATGTCATTTCAAAATACGATTTAAATTTTAAATTTGATGCATTAGCTATAGCGGTCCAAGATCATGGATACAACAAAAACATGGGAGATAGGGATTTCCGTTTTGAAAAAATTAGAGAAAAACTGAACCAACCTATAAAACCTGAAGAATATGGATTTTTATCAGACGAAATTCCAGAATATTATAGTAGAATGCAATCCGTAAAACAATCTGTAACACCATCTATAAAAAATGAAAATAAACCTTTATTAATAATGGATACAAAATTTGCATCTATATGTGGAATGTGCTATGATAAATCAGTTAAAAACTTAAATAGTTTCATTGTAATGGATATAGGAAATGGACACACTACAGTAGCTTCAATAGAAAATGGAAAAATACAAGGTGTATATGAACATCACACATCCCAATTAAATGGTAAAAAAATAGATAAATTAAATAAAAAATTAGCAGATGGTACAATAACTTTCGAAGAAGTTCATGATGATGATGGTCATGGGGCTCATGTAATTAATCCAATATCTAAGATAGAAAAAGTAATAGTTTCAGGACCAAAAAGAAAATTAATCGAAGATACAAAATTAGACTATCATTATGCTTCTCCCGGTGGAGATGTAATGATGACCGGTACCATAGGATTAATAAAGACTATAGAATATAAACTAAATCAGGAAAAATAATATGAAAATAGATCCACATATCCACAGTGTTTACTCTGGTGACTCAGATTCAAAACCAAAAGACATCTTAAAACAAGCAAAAAAAGTAGGATTAGATGCAATTGCAATTAGTGATCATAACACAATAAAAGGATCAAAAATCGCAATAGAAGAATCTAAAAATATGGATATTTTAGTAGTTCCCTCCATAGAAATATCCTCATACTCCGGACATATATTAGGCATTGGAGTAACTGAAGAAATACCAAAAGGAAGATCAGCAATAGAAACTGTTGAAAGAATTCGTGAAGCTGGAGGATTAGCAATTATACCCCATCCGTATTCATATTATCGCCACGGACTTTTTATAAAAATAGATGATAACCTTTCAAATGATGGAGTAGAAACATTAAATGCTAGATATATCATTGGATATTCAAATAATCATGCTAAAGTATTAGCTGAAAAAAATAATCTTGCAAAATTTGGTTCAAGTGATTCCCACTTTATTAAGTCAATAGGAGACTGTTATACTGAAATTGATAGTGAATGTAATGTAGATGATATATTAGATGCTATTATCAAAAAGAAAACAACCCCAATGGGTAAAAAAACTTCAAATTTCAAAATTTTTGGAAATGTTATTAGACGAAAAATTAAAAAATCAGGAAATGAATTTGAAGAATCTTCATAATTAATAAACCAACTTTTTAAAGTGTTTTAAAATGCCTACTACAGATAAATTTCTTCCTCAAATTATACAATCAATTTTTTTTTCAGGATATACAATTTTTAACACTTTAATCTACGGAATAATATTAATAATAATTTTATATGGCATTTTAAAACTATTTAAAAATCTAAAAATCAACCCTAAATCTATTATATATTCAATAATTCCTTTTATAATCCTAGGATCATTAACTAGAGCACTAGTAGACAACCATATATTGCCAAAAACTATATTTCTTATAACACCAGGAATTTATTTTTTAATAGGAATTTTAACCATCATATCACTGTTAATTGGATATTACTTAAATGAAAAAGAAAAAATCAATTATAAGTATACAATATTTATAATTGGATTAATTTTAGCAATAATACCAATTACCCTTATCCCTCATATAAATTTGACTCCATTAATTTACATAATATCAATTTGGGGAATATTTACAATTATTTTTTACTTAATTGGGAAAGTGTGGACATTATATAAGGATAAAATAAATTTATCTATTATTTCCGCCCATCTTTTTGATGCAAGTTCTACATTTATAGCAGTTGATTATTTTGGATATTATGAACAGCATGTACTACCAAATTTCATACATTCTTATATTAACACTGCAGCAACAATGTTTCCTTTAAAAATAATTGTTATTTCATTAGCATTATACCTTGTAGATAAATATATAGATGATGAAACTATTAATGGATTATTAAAATTAACAATATTTGTATTAGGTTTAGCACCAGGCTTAAGAAATTTCTTAACTTTAGCAATAGGCACTTTCTAAAATAAAATAAATTATATAAAAGAAAAAATATAACTCTTCACAATCAAAAAGGGAAAATAAAATTTTATTATAATAAAAATTTATAAAAAATTAAAAATTATAGGGGAATTATTGTGTATACCGTGGACATAGAGGAATTAAAGAAAAATACAAATTTTTCAGACCACATTAACTTATTTGACACAACATTAAGAGATGGTGAGCAAGCTCCAGGAATAGCTTTAACAGCAGATGAAAAAATTCAAATTGCTCAAAAATTAGATAATCTAGGAGTAAATACTATAGAAATAGGATTTCCTATAGTTTCTGAAGGAGAAAGAAAAACTGCTAGAAAGTTAAAAACTTTAGGTTTGAATGCAAAACTATGTGGATTATCAAGAACATTACAAAAAGATGTAGATGCTGTTATTGACTCTAATTTAAACTATATACACACATTTATAGGAACCTCTGCACTTCATAGAGATTATAAATTACGAATGTCTAAAGTAGAAATCTTAGAAAAAATTATTAATACAATTGAATATGCTAAAGATCACGGATTAACTGTTGAATTCTCAGCTGAAGATGCAACCAGAACTGAGTTTGATTATTTATTAAAAGTTTATAAAGTTGCAGAAGAAGCTGGTGTTGATATTATTAATATTCCAGATACTGTAGGTATACTTGTTCCAATTACAACAAGACAATTAATCAAACAGTTAAAACCCAATATTAAGGTTCCTATGAGTGTTCATTTTCATAATGATTTTGGTTTGGCAGTTGCAAATTCAATAATCGCAATGGAAGAGGGTATTTCACAAGCACATTTAACAGTTAATGGTATAGGAGAGCGAGGAGGGAATGCATCTTTAGAAGAATTTATTATGGCTCTTAAAATAGGATATGGTATAGATTTAGATGTTGATACCACCCAATTATACAGTTTATCCGATTTTGTTAGTCAAATTAGCGGATTTAATTTGTCTCCAAACAAACCTATAGTAGGAAAAAATGCATTTGCACATGAAGCAGGAATTCATGTTCAAGGAATTCTTAAAAATACAGAAACATATGAACCAATACCTCCAGAAATTGTTGGTCAATCAAGAAAAATAGCTTTAGGTAAGCATACAGGTGTTAATGCTTTAAGAGCTAAATTAGAAAGTTTCAATTTAGATTTAAATGATGATGAATTTTATTCTGTGTATAATCAGATAAAAAGTTTAGGTGATAAAGGAAAAACCTTAACTGATGCAGATGTTAAATCTATTGCAATTACTGAAATAAGTACTGCACAAGAAGAAGCAATTAAATTATTAGGATTAACCGTAGTTAGTGGAGAATCTGTTTCACCAACTGCAACAGTTAAATTATTAATTGATGATGAAATTAAAGAAACATCCGAAATTGGTGTAGGTCCTATAGATGCTGCTTTAAATGGCATTAAATCATTAGTTCAAGAAAAAATAAATATAAATCTTGAGGATTATCATTTAGGAGCTATAACTGGTGGAACTGATGCATTAGCTGAAGTTTTTGTAATAACTTCCGATGAAAATGGTAATAAAGCTACTGGTAGAGCTACTAATGATGATGTAATAATGGCAAGTGTGGTAGCTGTTATCAATTCTATTAATAAAATAATTTTTATTAAAAAGAACATGAAAAATTAATCAAAATTGATAACAATTAAATTCATTTTATTTATAAATTCACTGTAAACTATTCAATATTAACATAATTAAATGAATATTATTCTTTTTATTATAAAATAATTGAATATAAATAGTTTATAAACAATTTAACAAATTTTATATACTCTTAACACAAAATAATATATTAAAACTATAAAAAAACACATCGGAGGCCTAATAAATGGTAGAAGAAAACAATGTATATATAGGAAATAAACCAGTAATGAACTATGTCCTCGCTGTAGTAACACAAGTTAATAATGGTGCTAGTGAAATAATAATAAAAGCACGTGGAAGAGCTATAAATAAAGCTGTTGATGTGGCAGAAATAGTTAGAAATAGATTTATTCAAGATATTAAAATAAAAGATATACATATATCAACAGAATCTGTTGAAAATAGAGAAGGAAAACAAACAAATATATCAACCATAAAAATAGTATTAAACAAATAAGATTTTAATAAATAACAAAAAAATTTAGCTAAAAACCCTAATAAAGGGAAATTAGCTAAAAAAATAATATTATAATTTCTCCTGATTTTCTTTATCAATCACTTCAGCTTCAATCTTATCATCAGAAACCTTATTTTTATTTACTAATTTATTTTTTTTAGCTTTTTTATTATGATTTTTTATAAATCTAATAACCAAATATAAAGCTATTAATAAAACAATTATTATAGCAAACACATAATATAAAAATATACTTCCAGGGGACTCTAATTTTTGATCGTTTAGTGCATATAAATAACCATCATGACCACTAATAAATAAACTATCACCATATATTACAGGTGAAGCAGTTATTGGAGAATTAAATACATAATATCCTGGATTAAATGAAAAATTTTTAGCTCCTGTATATTTATTCAATACATAAGCACTACCATCATTAGATCCAACAACAACTCCTCCATCATACAAAGCAGGAGTTGATTGAACTTCAGCACCAGTAGTATAAGCCCATTTAAAATTACCATCCCTCATATCAACACAAGAAATATTTCCAGAATCTGATCCGAAATATACATTATTATTATATTCATCTACTGTTGGAGAAGATAATATTTTATTACCTGAATCATATTTCCAATTAACTGAACCATCAGCTTGATTTAAAGCATATAATGTTCCATCAGATGAACCTATAAATACTGTACCATTAACAACAGCAGGTGAAGATCTAACTTCATCACCTGTAGTATAAGTCCAAGTTTGATTACCTGAATTTATATTAAGTGCTACAATTTTATTATTTGTTGAACCTACATAGATAGTATCATTCACAACAGAAGGTGAAGAAATAATTTTACCACCAACACTTATATCAGTAGTTTTTGAACCATCAGCTGCATTAAGACCATAAATATGCCCATTATCAGACCCAAAATAAACAGTACCATTAGTCACTGATGCAGTAGATTCAATAGGTTTAGATGTATCAAATTTCCATTTTAAATTTTGATTATTAATATCATAAGCATACATGTACCCATCTTCACCACCAATATATAAAATTCCATTTTGAATTACTGGAGATGCAGTAACATTAGTACCTAAATTTATTGACCAATCATTACTACCATCCTCCATATTAATAGCTTTCAAAAAACCATTAGTAGAAACTACATATATCATATCACCATGAATAACCGGTGTGGAATTAATAGGACTTCCCATATTATATGACCATAAATTAGATACATAATCAGTTGCTTCTTCAATAAAACCTTCATGATTTACATTTTGCTGAAACATTGCCCAATCATTAGACGCCCCATAAATTGGACTAATACATATGGCTAATACCATAATTATTATTAAAATTGATTTAGTTTTAGACATAATTCATCTCCATTTAAACATCCCGATTAAATCTTAATACTCCTACTACAAAGAAAATTAATGTGAATCCTAATAATACAACAATATCTAACCAAACATCCCCTAATGATTGACCTTGAATCATTACCGCTCTCATAGCATCATTTAAATAAGTTAAAGGGAATATGTAAGCTAGTTTTTGTAATATCCAAGGCATTGTTTCAATTGGATAAAATACACCAGATACAAACATCATTGGCATTGAAAAAGGCATAACCAATTGGGAATAATCTTCTTGAGTTGAAGTTCTTGCTGACAACATGATACCAAATCCAACAAAACATAAAGCACCAATAAACAATAAGATCAATGTTGGAATAATTCCACCCTTAATTGTTACACTAAATAAAACAATTGCAGCAATTAATAATATTATGGCTCTAAACATTTCAACACTTAATTTTCCAATTATTTTTCCACCTATTACTGTTGCAACACTAGTAGGTGTCATAAATAATCTAGCTAACTCTCCAGTTTCTCGTTCACCAGCTATAGATGCTCCCATACCCATCATACATGACATCATAATAGTCATTCCTAATATTGCTGGAACTAAGAAGTCCATATATTTTATATTACCATAAATTTTATTAATTTGTAAATTAATTGTTGATTTTGCACTATCCAAACTTGCAGATAAAGAACCACTAGTATCAGCATCTTCTGTAATAACACTAGTATTAGTTGCAGTTGCATTACTTGAACTTGATAATGCTGCTTGTTGACTCATAGCTTGTTTAATAGAAAGTTGATTAAAAATACCTTGAGTAGCTGGTATTAAAACTTGTGAACCCATTTGATCGGAAGAATCTAAGTATAATGTTGCCGTTTTTTGCTCACCATCCGAACTATCATAATTAGGAGGTAATATAATCGCCGCTTTAACTTGTCCTGAATCAACCATTGCTTTTGCATCACTCGTACTAGTTGTAATATTTACTACATGATAAACATCAGTAGTTTTAATAGTATCTAAAGTTAAATCAGTCAAATTACCATGATCTTGAGAAACAACAACAACAGGTAAATTAGATAAATCTCCACCCATACCATATCCAAATAATAAAATCATAATTATTGGAAATGCTATAATTGAAACTAACCTACCAGGATGTCTTCTTAAACTTAACCATTCTTTTTTAACCATCCACTTTAGTTTTTTAAATTCAATCATAATACCACCTTAAAAGTAAAAATGTTATGCTCTAGCATCTTCATCAACCTCTGAAGTAACATTAATAAATACATCTTCTAATGATGGCTCTTCTGTTGAAATTGAACTGATTTTACCATTTTTAGAAATTATAGTTTTAATTACATCATTTACAATATTATCATCAAATCCTTCAATTTTTAGATTAACTCTACCATTTTTAGCTATATCCACACTATGAACTTGTTGTATATTTTTTAATGAATTTATAATATCCTCATTACTATTTTCAAGTAAAAATGACATTTTTTTCAAGTAAGAAACATCACCATTACTAGAAATATTGTTAATTTCAGAGGCAGATAACTTCTCAGGGCTTTCTTCTTGAATTTTACCTAATACATTTTGAATATATTTTTCATGCTCTTTCTTTTGTTCAGATAATAAATCATCTTTCAATCCTTGAGGAGTATTATATGCAACCATATTACCTGTACTAATTATTCCTACATTATCACATAGCATATCTACTTCATGCATATCATGTGAACATAGAATTATAGTGTGACCACTATCATTTAAATCTTGTATAAGGTTCCATAATACACGTTTAGTTGTTGGATCTAAACCAATAGTAGGTTCATCTAAAAATAATATATCTGGTCTATGAACTAAACTAGCAACTAATGATGCTTTTTGTTTTTGTCCACCAGATAATTGACCAACACGTTTATCTTTAGCATATTTAATATCAACTAATTCCATTAAATCATTTATTCTATCAAATTTTTCATCTTCTGGAATTCCATAATAATCTGAACATAATTCAGCATTTTCTTCAACTGTTAAATCTTTATATAAACTAACAGCTTGTGGAACCATTCCAATTTTTTCTCTAACTTCATTAGGATTATCTTTTACATCATATCCTTCAACTTTAGCAGTCCCTGAAGTTGGTTGGGCTAAGCAAGTTAACATTTTAATTGTTGTTGTTTTACCTGCACCATTAGGACCTAACATTCCAAAGATAGAGCTTTTAGGAATTTTAAAGTTTATAGAATTTACAGCAGTGAAGTCTTTATACTTTTTTGTTAAATCAAAAGTTTCTATAGCATATTTCATTTCTTCACCTCATTACCATCTTCTAAATTCTCTTCATTAAAAGAATTTAAAATCATGTCATGAATAAATTCTTTCCAGATAGGATTAGAACCTATTTCATGCCAATTAAATTTAATATGATTAAATACATTAATACCTTTAGGAGTAATTTCATAAAATTTTACTTTTTTATTATTATTTTCATCCCAATATCCATGAATTAATCCCATTTCTTCCATTTTTTGAAGGATAGGATAAATTTTACTAGGACTTAACTTATTAATTATGCCTTGCTCAATTTGATTCTCAAAAAACAAATCAATCTTTTTCATAATTCCATAACCATAAATAGGTTCTTTATTGACTTCCCATAAAATAATAATCCGATATAAACCATTATTAATGTGTTTTATGATATTTTTATTTATTTTCATCTCTTCAATTGAGGCATCATTATCAAAAAATTCTATATCCATTCATAACCTCCAAAATTTATTTTAAAATTTATATCAAATTTTATAATATAACAAAAATTTATATATAAAATTTTGATATATCAGATTATATAATATTCAAATATATAAAGCTTTTGAAAATAAAATAATAAATAATTAAAAAAACTTAAAAATTTTCAAGGAGGTAATAAAATGAAAGTTGGTTTTTCAACTTTAGCATTATTTATGAAACCAATTAATGAAATGTTAGAAATTGGAAAAAATGATGGATTTGAAATTATAGAAATGTTAACAGAAGGATTTTATGGTCCAGAATACCTTTTAGAAAATAAAAAAATGTTAGAACCATTTAAATCCTATAACTTCGATTATTATTTACATGCACCGACAGTAGATTTAAACTTAGCAAGTATAAATTCAGGTATTCGAAAAGAATCAATTAGACAAACACTTAAAGCATTAGATTTAGGAAATGAAATAGGAGCAAAAGCTATTACTATACATCCAGGCCAAATTGGTAGAATAGAAGACCGAATAAGACAAATGGGTTTAAAATTAGCAACTGAATCAATTAAAGAGTGTGTAGAATATGCAGAAGGAATGGAAACAAAATTATCAGTAGAAAATATGCCTGGAAAACCTAAATTTTTATGTACAAAACCTGAAGAACTAACAAAAATTGTTGAAGAAACCGGATGCTCAGTTACAATTGATTTAGGTCATGCAAACACATGCAAAAATACTGCAGATTTTTTAAAAATACCTAATAGATCATATTGTCATTTAAGTGATAATAATGGAATTAAAGATCAACACACAATATTAGGTGAAGGAACTCTAGATTTAAATCTATTAAAACAAGTTAAAAATGGAATATTAGAGTTAAATACTTATGAAAAGGTTTTAAAAAGTAAAAAAGTTTTGGAAAAAATGAATATTTAAAAATCTATTTCTAAAACACCCGAAATATCATTAATATTATAATCAGCGGATTTATACATTTTAGAAGAAACTTCTTCTTTTTGTTCAAGAGTTAAAACAGATATATCTGCTTTTTTAAAAGCCATAATATCATTAGGTCCATCACCAACCATCATTACTTTATAACCTTCATTTTGAAGATGAGTAACAATTTCACATTTTTTTCTAGAACTAGCAGTGGGAAAAGCATTATTTTCATCAATTTTAATAATTTCAGCTAGTTTTTTTATAGCTCCAGAACGATCACCAGAAGCTATATAAACATCAATTCCCCTATTTTTTAAAGTATTGACCGTCGAAATTACATTAGGGAATAATCTACCAGCGGAAGTAATAGTATAACCTATTTTTTGGTTTCGAATATCTAATATAACAGCAGAACCATTACATAAATGCATATTTTTCACTTTTTTCTTTAAAATATCAAATCCATCAGTTATATCACTTATAGTAGAAGAATCATTTTTTAAAATATTTAATACTTCATTTTTATAAAAAGGATAATTTGAATAACTAATGTCAAATTCTATATTATAATTTTTTATTAAATCATAAATCCTAAAATTTGGATCTAATTTTGATAAGCAAGCAGTATTAAATTGAAGTATAACTAAAGCTGCATCACCAATATCATCAATCAATTGAAGTGAATTTATATTAGTAAATAATTCGCCATTACCCAGATTCTTAATAACCCTATATCTTTCTAGCAAAGTTCCTGAATTATCAAATACAACAGCCTTTTTTTCCATTAAATCACTTAATTTAATTATAATTATTAAGATTAATTATATTTTTAATGAATAATAAATTTTCTATAATAAATAAAAATAATTTTTTACTAAATTATTTAAACTTAAAAAACAAATTTAATTATTATTAATTAACAAAAAAATTAACATAATTATTAAATATTATTAAATTCAGGTGTTTTAATGAATATTATTGAAAAATTAAATTCCATCAAAAATCAAGATTTAACCGCAGAAGAAAACTTAAAAAATTATTTAAAAACAATAAATGAAAAAAATGGAAGTATCAACGCATTTGTATACATTAACGAAGAGGACGCATTAGCTAAAGCAAAAGAAGTAGATGAAAAAATCAAAAATGGAAAAAAAGTAGGGGCTTTAGCTGGAATAGTATTTGGAATTAAAGCAAATATCAACATTGAAGATAAAATAATTTCAGCCGCATCAAAAACATTAGACAATTACATAGGTAGTTATGATGCAACTGTTGTTAAAAAAATTAAAGAAGAAGATGGAATAATAATCGGAATTACAAATATGGATGAATTTGCTGCAGGAAGCTCAACAGAAACATCCATGTATGGATATACTGACAATCCAGCAGCACCAGGAAGAATACCTGGAGGTTCAAGTGGAGGTAGTGCTGCAGCAGTAGCAGCTAACATGTGTGACATATCCTTAGGTTCAGATACAGGAGGATCTATAAGAAATCCATCATCCCATTGCGGAGTCATAGGTTTTAAACCAACTTATGGAGCTGTATCAAGACAAGGATTATTAGATTTAGCTATGAGTTTAGATCAAATAGGTCCAATGTCTAATGATATAACTGGAATAGCATTAGCTCTAGATACAATTATTTCATACGATCCTTCAGAATGTACTACATTAAAATGGGATGCACCTAATTTTACTGAAATAGCTACAAAACAAAGTGGTGAAAAACCATTAGAAGGTATGAAAATAGCTAAATGTAAACAATTTAGAGATGTAACTGATGATAATATTAATCAAATTATTGATGAATCAATTGAAAAATTAGAAAAACTTGGTGCTGAAATAGTAGAAATAAACTTTGATTATATTGATTTATGTTTACCTACATACTATCTAATTAATTATGTTGAATTCTTTTCTGCAACAAGAAAATATGATGGTAGAAAATACGGTTACAGAATAGAAGAAGTATGTGGAGACGAAGTTTTAAGAAGAATAAAAATGGGTTCATATATTTCACAAAAAGAATTTAGTGGAAAATATTATAAAAAAGCATTACAATCAAGATCACTTATTAGAAACAATATAAATGAATTACTAGAAGATGTAGATTTAATTGTAGGCCCTACAGTACCGAAACTTCCACATAAAATAGGAGATTCCTTAACACCTATGGAAATGTATGCTTATGATACTTTAACAGTTATAGCTAATCTTGCAGGTATTCCTGCTGGAAGTATTAAATCTGGTGAAGTAGATGGTATCCCTGTAGGTTTACAATTACAAGCTAAACCATTAGATGATGAAAAAATTATTAAAGTAATGGCTGCTTTAGAAAATAATTAATTTTTAATACTAAATTTTTATTTAACTTTTTTTACATTTTTTTTAATTAATTTTTAGGATAGAATAAAATTGAAAATAGGATTAACATATCTTAAAGGCGCAGTACCTGGATTTGAAGAATTTGGTAATTTACCTACAAATCTTGTTAAATCTAATGGATTGATAAATGGTTTACCTGCACATAATGAATTAGATGCTATGATTTTACCAGGAGGAACCTTAATTGAATCCAATTCAATGGATGATGAATTATTTAATGAAATAAAATTAATGGCAAATGAAGGAAAACCAATAATAGGAATATGTGCAGGTTATCAGGTTTTAGGAAACAAAATTGATATAGGAAGAAAATCACCAACACCTATAATTAAAGAAGGTTTAGGTATTTTAGATGTTGAATTTTCACCATTAATTAGTAATGATAGAATAATTGCAGAAGTTGCATCAAAATGTTTCCTTACAGATAATGTTAATGATGATATTACAGGTTTTCATTGTCATACTTACGGTAATGTTGAAGGAAATGCCAAAACTTTATTTTATTCTCCTATTAAAAGAATGAATTATGGAGATAATGAAAATAAAATTATATCTGGATCCGTCAGTGATGATGGTAATGTTATTGGAACAATGATTCATAATATCTTAGATGAAAATCCTCAAATAGTTAACAATTTATTTAAATTTTTAGATGCTGATGAAAAAGATATTGAATCTATTTATAATAATAACAAAAAATTGTTAAAAGATTTAAATCGAGAATTAGGTGTTGAATCAAATATACCAATTAAAGAATTAAGTTTAAATGATAATAATCCTTTAAATAAATTTAAAAAAAATAAAAATGAAGTGCCTCCTTGTCTTATTATTGGAAGTACAGGATCAGATTCAGGGAAAACCTTTGTATGTACCGGATTAGCTGGTGCTTTAAGAAGACAGGGTTTAAATGTTGCAGTATTAAAAGTAGGACCTGATGTGAGAGATACAGTTCCTTCATTATATTTAACAAATGGTAAAATGGAAGATTATACTTCAATAAAAATAGGTCATTTAGGTTGGATGGACATAAAAGATATTTTAAACAAATTAAAAACATCCATATATGATATTGTTTTAATAGAAGGAGTAATGAGTGTTTTTACAGGATTATTAAATGAAAAAGTTCCTTACTCTGCTGCTGAAATAGGTATATCCTCCAATATCCCAATGTTATTAATGTCCGGAGTTAATAAAGGAGGAATTGAATCTGCAGCAGTTGATTTAGCTTCACATGCTAAAATGCTTAAAAAATTAGGTATAGATGTTAAAGGTATTTTATTTAACAAAGTTTATGATATGAACATATTCAATAATATAGTTCCCTATATAAAAAAAGAAACAGGAATTAATGAAGTTTTAGCTATTCCTAAAGTAAAACTTGAGGAAAGAGGTGGAACTCCTGAAATTGAAATAAGATATGATTTATTTAGTATAGTGGCATTGAATGTTATTGAAGAATATCTTAATATTGAAAAAATTGCTAATATGAGTAGTAAACCAATATTTAATAGATATTTAAGTTTTAATGAAATTAAAACTTATTTTAAATATCAATAGATAATTTAACAATATCTTTATCTTTTAAATTTAATTTTTCTCGTAAATTATCCTTAGAAATAAATTCTAAATAATTTTCTTCATGAGTAGTTTTATCTGGAAATACTATAGCTCCAGTAATTTCATCATTTAATAATGATTTAATATATTTTACACCACCAAATCCTTCATCAGCTTTAATTATATTATTACAACTATTTTTTATTGAGTTAATCTCTTCTAATTTATCTTCTGGTACTATAATATTTAATGTTCCAGGAAATGGTATAAATCCACATTTTTCATTAAATTTTGATTTGTAAAATTCTTGTCCAATAAAATAAGCACCTTTTCCATAACCTGTAGTAACAGTTCCTTTTAATTCCATGAAATACCTCTAAAATTCGTTTTAATTTTGAATAAAGTAATATAGTAAAATTTTGTTTAATTTAAAAAAATTATAAAAAATAATTAAGTACTACTATAAATTTATAATTTTTATTTTATATATTTATTTTATATTAATATAATAAATTATTTTAAGTATTAATAACAAAATTTTAAAATAATGTTCTCAGGGCGGAGTGAAATTCTCCACCGGTGGTGAATCAAAAAATAATAATTGTAAAGTCCACGAGCATCTTGAAAATAATATGATGTTGATTTGGTGAAAATCCAAAACCGACAGTGATAGTCTGGATGGAAGAGAATTGAAAAAATACATATGTAATTAATTAAAGTATTTAATCTTTTTTTTATAAAGCCCTGGTTCTAGTATAAGAAACTATTAAGGAGACATTACTATGAATCATGAAGAAATGTTAAAAGGCACCCCTAAAGAACGTGTAGAAATAGCATTAAAATCTATACAAAAAGGGAATGGAATCATTGTTACTGACAATGAAAATCGTGAGAATGAAGGAGATATGATTTTTTCAGCTGAAAATTTAACAAATGAACAAATGGCCCTTCTTATAAGAGAAGGAAGTGGAATTGTTTGTTTATGTTTAAAACCTGAAAAAGCAGATGAATTAAATCTTCCTTTGATGGTTGAAAATAACACAAGTACATATGGAACTGCATTTACAATAACAATAGAAGCTGCAGAAGGAGTTACTACTGGAGTATCTGCTGCAGATCGAGTTAAAACAATTCAAACTGCTAGTAAAGATAATGCAAAACCTGAAGACTTACATCATCCAGGACATGTATTTCCTTTAAGAGCAAAATCTGGTGGAGTTCTTGAAAGAGATGGGCACACAGAAGCCAGTGTAGATATTATGGAATTAGCTGGATTAAAACCAATAGGAGTGCTTTGTGAAATAACAAACGAAGATGGTACAATGGCAAGAATGCCAAGAATTATAGAATTTTCAAAAGAAAAAAATTTACCAATTGTTACCATTGAAGATATTATAAAATATAAAAAAGAAAATTCTTAAAAATTTATAATATAATTTTTAGGTTAAAAAAAAATAGTAGATGAGTCAAATGGAAAGTGAAGTTTACCAAACAGATGTATTAATTATTGGTTCTGGTGGAGCAGGAAGTCGAGCAGCTATAGAAG
>JAEZRD010000087.1 GCA_023440975.1 Methanobacteriota archaeon
GGTAAAAGCTTAACAGCATACACATTATCAAAAATATTACTAAAAAAGGAAAATCTAGACAAAATCATCTTTTTAACAAGCAAAAATTTAAATCAATTCCCAAATGAACTTACTTCTAAATCTAAAAAAAATTTAATAGAAAAATTAACCAATAATAAAAGAGAATTAATCATAACTAAACCTAGAATCTTATTTTATGTTACAAAAGAAGAAGTTTTAAAAGATTATCAAAATAAAAAATATTGCTTTATTTATGATGATGCTAATTGGACTAATTATGAGAATAATCCTAAATTAATTATAAATTTCTTTAAGAATAGTCTTTTTTATGGTTTTACTGGAGCACCCTACTTTAACGATAACTTAAATCATGGTTTAACCACTAGAAATATTTTTAACAAAAGAATAGACACTTACCTTTTAACAGATGCATTAATTGATAAAAACATTTTAAAAGTAAAAATTGAATATTTAGATAATGAAACATTAACCAACCATTCTTATAATTCTTTAAAAAGATTAAAACAGATCTCAGATTATATAATAAAAAATCATAAAAGTAAAACCTTAAACAAAAAGTTTAATGGATTATTAATTTTAAAAACTAATAAGTTAATCCCATACTATTATAATATTTTAGCTAAAAAAGGTTTGAAAATAGCTACAATATTACATTATAATGATAATGATGAGTTAGTTAATAATAAACATTTTAGAGATTACTTTGAAGATTACATTCACGATTATAATTTAAATTATAATACTAATTTTAATACCAAAGGTTATTCCACATTAAATAAAATAATAGACTCCTATGAAAGTGATATTCTTAAAAGATTTGAGGAAAATGAAATTGATTTACTAATAACTGATGAATCATTTCTAAAAGAATCAGAATATATAAAAGAACATTCTAATATTAACCATTTAGACAATGGAAACTTAAACACCATCTACATTGATTGTGATTTAAACAATGAAGAAATATTAAAACTCATATCCAAAGTAGGTAAAATCCATAATGACAAACAAGAAGGAAATATTATAACATTCCATAATATGAAAAATAAAGTTGATAAAACATTACAATATAATATAACCCCAAATCATCCTGAAGATTCTACATTAAAACATTATAAATATTACACTGAAAATTTTAATACAACGCTTGAAAATGTTAGAGGATTATGTGAAAATCCTCAAGCAATATTAAATTTAAAACTCGAAAAAGAACAAAAAGAATACTTAAAATTATTTAAAAACCTAGAAGACCTGTTAAATGTGCTTAGAGGATTTAATGAATTTGAATTTAATGATTTAAATATAAGTGAAATAGAATATGTAGAATATGAAAGTGGATATAAATCCTTAAAAACAAGCACCCTAAATTCTAAAGAGGAAATAACTAATTTTAATCTAAAATTAATAATTACTGATTTAATTAACCTAGATTACCTAAACGATTTACTAAATAATAATCCTAAAAATATTTTTAAAATATTTAAAGGTGAAGAAACTATTAAATTATACTCAATATATGATGAACAACTTAAAAAATTAAATAAAGATAAAATAATTGATTTAGAAGTCTTCCTTGAAAATGACAATAATAAAAATCTTAAAATATGCCCATCATGTGACGATATTTACCCTGAAGATGATAATTTCTGCACTGAAGGTTGTGGCGAACTAGTTAAATTAACTGATTATTTATCCCGAAAAGATTTAAAAACAATGATTTGTCCAGTTTGTAATAAATTATATAATGGAGATCAAAGCTTCTGTTTAAACTGTGGAGTTAAATTAAAAGAAATCGAATAAAAAAAAAAGGGGGAACCATTAACAATGACAAAAATCTGTCCCAAATGTGAAATGGAATATGCTGATGATGAAAACTATTGCGAAGAATGTGGTGTGAAACTAATAAATCTCTTCAAAGATTATAATTATGAAGAAAATTATACTAAAATCTGTCCCAAATGTGAAAAAAGATACAAAAAAAATGATATCTACTGTGAAAATTGTGGAATAAACTTAAAAAATTTTAACACATACCTAACAGAAAAAGAAGAGAAATTAAAAACAAAAACCACTCCCCAACATGAAAAAATTAATAGTAATGAAAACTCATTAAAAAATAATATAAACAAAAAAGAAAACATACCCTCTAAAGTAAATCTAGAAAATAAACCCTCATCATTCACTTCAAGGTTTAAATCCCCATTTAAAGAAAAATCAGAAGATGAGGAAATAGAAGAAGAAATTCTTAAAATTAGGGAAATGAAAATAGATATACTTAAATTTAAAAAAGATTGGGAAACCCTTAAATCCACATACATCCAATCCCCTAAGGATACACAATTCAAAAATGATCATCAAAAATTGTTCAAAACAATAAAAAAATTCAAACATTTAAAAGAAATACAGAATAATCACATAGAATTAGAAAATCCTGTGAAAGATTTACTAGAAATCCAAAGAATTTCAGAAAATTACATTAAAGAAATCAGATTAAATAATGA
>JAEZRD010000096.1 GCA_023440975.1 Methanobacteriota archaeon
TCCGATACAACGAGGAGATATTATTAAAGCTTTAAAAGATAAACCTGACATAATTGGTATTATTGATGGTGTTTTTCACCAGCATCCTGCAGTTAGTCATAAAGAAATTATGCAGGCTTTAAATGAAAATGTGGTTGTTGTTGGTGGAAGTAGTATGGGTGCTTTAAGAGCTTCTGAATTAGATGGTTTAGGGATGATTGGTTTAGGTTTTGTTTATAAACAGTATCGTGAAGGCATTATTACTTCAGACGATGATGTTGCAGTAACTTTTGACCCTGAAACTAAAACAACTTTATCTGAAGCTTTGGTGAATGTGGAATATAAATTAAATTTAGCCGTGAAAAATGGAATTATTTCAGATGATGTGAAGAATCATATTTTAAAAGTTGCTAAATCAATTTATTATCCTAAAAGAACTTATTATTATATTTTTTCAAAATCTAATTTAGATGATGATGTGAAAAATAATTTAGCTGATTTTATTGCTACTGTTCCAGATATTAAAAATTTAGATGCAATAGAAGTTTTGGAGTATATAAAAAAGTTGGAAAATTAAAAAAAGTGATTATCAATGAATTTTGAAGAAAAAATTGAAAAAGTTAAAGAAGAAATTAAGGATAAAAAGATTGCTATTGCTTTTTCTGGTGGTGCGGATAGTAGTTTAATAGCTAGTTTAGCTGTTGAAGTTTCTGATAATCCAATTGCTATTACAATTGATAATGGCATTATGCCAACTGATTTCATTAAAAATTCTAAGAAAATTGCAGAGGAAATCGGTATTTCACATGAAATTGTTAAAATCGACATGCTAAATATAGATGGATTTAAGAAGAATAATAAAAATCGGTGTTATCTTTGCCGAGAATTTATGTATTCTAAGATTAAAGAGGTAGCTGCCGATAAAGGTATTGAAATAATTGTAGATGGAAACAATATTAGCGATCTTTTAGATGATCGTCCTGGTATATTAGTTACTTATAAAAAAAATATATTAAGTCCATTAATAAAAGCAGGAATAGAAAGTGACGATGTAACAAGATATTTAAAAGAGAATAATATTAATTATAGTAAATCTACAACATGTCTTGCAACCCGTATTAAAACTAATATTGAATTAAACACTAAAAATATTAATAGAATCAGTTATTGTGAAAATTTAATTCATAATCTCACCAATGCAGAAGTAGTAAAAGTACGAGATAATAATAACACTGCTGAAATAGAAATAAGTGATTTAGATTCATTATTAAATAAAAATAAAATGAATTTAATTGTAAACGAACTTAAAGCAGTTAGTTTTAACAAAATATTTTTAAATATAACACCTAAAGAAGATAAAAAAGAACTTGTAGTTTACAAACCTTGTAAAGATGTTGCTGATAAAATTATGATTGAAAAGGAGTTACCTTACACTATAAACATTAAGGAAACTTCAGAACAATTAAAAATATTAGGCGAAGTTAAATGCTCAGAGACTATAGGTGTTGTAATGTTAGAAATAAATGGTAAAAATATTACAATTTTTGAAAATGGTAAAATTGTAGCTCGTAAAGTTAATAATATTGAAGATGGTCGAGAAACTTTAGTAACCGTTTTACCATTAATTAGAAGAAACCTTTAGGTTACTATTTTTTTATTATTTTTGTTGAAGTTTGATAAATTCTTTGAATGACATCTTTTTTTCAGTTATAATATTTTTTTCAACATGCTTTTCAAACTTGTTTAAAATTATTTCATCATTTTCTTCAGAGTCATATGCTTCTTGTGATAAAATTCCTTTAAGTGATATTATTTTACCATCTAATTTGAATTCAGTTCCATCTGCTTTTACTTCAATTAATTTTATTTCAAGCATTGTTGCCTTTTCTAAAATATCATCAGTTATAATATCATATTTAAGAAACAAATTTTGATGTGGATAAACTTCATTGATTGTTCTTTTAATAACTGTTTCAAATAATTCTATAAGGTTTTTAATAACAGGTAACTTATTATCCCAGTAATATCCTAACATAACACTTAGTTGGATATTATTCTCTTTATATTCTTCTCCCACTCTAGCTCTTATTCCTATAGTACTGGGTGTATCTTTAATTACTAAAATAGGTTCTGATGTCATGTATTATCTCCTATAAAAATTGAAATGTTTTAAAAAAATTTAGAAAAAATATGTTAAAAAAAAATTAGTAAAGGATTTAATAAAATCCTTTATTATTTATAAAAAAGTTTAAATTAAAGCTTTGATTAAATCACTAGCTCTAACAAGACCAATAAGATCTCCTTCAATTCCAATAACTGGTAATTGTTCAACATTCAAGGATTTCATTTTTTCAGCACAAACTGAAACTTTAGTTTTGGCATTAGCTGTAGTGACTTTATCGGATGCAACATCTCGAATAACTTTTTTTGTGAATTTGAGTTTGTTTTTTTCAATTAATAAAACACTTGTACTATCCCAAGACCATTTATCTCCTTCAGTACCTACAGTTGAATTGTGTTCAGTGGTTTCACTAATAACTTCACTTTCAGCAATAAAATCTGTTTCAGTTAATATTCCACTCATTTTACCTTCATTATTTAATCCTATTAATGATTTAAGACCAAATAGAGACATGTTGAAAAATGCAACATTTAATGGTGTTTGATCCCAAGCAGTTGGAACTGATTTAATCATATAATTTTCAACAGGATCTTTAATATCCATTTTAGTTAATGCTAAAGATACGATATCAAATGCTGTTACTATTCCAGCTAAATCTTCTCCTTTTACAACTGGAACTCTTCTAACATTATTTTCAACCATTTTTTTAGCAACTTCTTCAATAGGTTCATCTAATTCAGCAGTGACTAAATCTCTTGTCATTAACATAGCTATTTGTTCTTCATCAGGATTTGTTATTAAATCAGAACGTGTTAATATCCCTACTAGTTTATTAGTTCCTTCTTTTACTACTGGAACTACTGATACATTTTCTTTAACAATTATTTCTAAAGCTTTTTCACGTGTTCCTGGAACACTAACATAAACTACATCCTCAGACACTATGTCCTTTACTAACATTATATCACCTTAACTTTTGTAATAATTATTTATTCTTAAATTCTGATTTAATTAATAGGTTATTAATCTTGTTTTTCCAAAATTTTTATTTTTTTTCTTTTAAAATCCCTATGTTTTATACTTTATACATTTTAAATCTTGTAAGAATAAAAAAATTGTTTAATTTTTTAATAATTTTTAAATTTTAAATAAGTATGAAAATTTAAAATATGAAATTAAGAATTTTAAGATTAAAATCTTAATTAGTTATATTCTTATTACCGTTTTTAATATATTACTTTTATTTTATATAACTATTTTGATTAAAAACTATTTAATATGCGAATTAAATTAAAATTTTATTTATAAAGAATATGGAAAAAATTTAAAAAAACAGAAAAAATGGGAAAATTTATTTTAATGGATTACTAAAACATCACATTTAGCTGCTTTTACAACTCTTTCAGCAACACTACCCATTATAAATCTATCAAATCCAGTTTTTCCTGAGCTACCTATAACTACTAAATCTATGTTTTCATCTTCAACAGTATCTAATATAACATCTGCTGGAGATCCTTCACCTACTTTAGTGGTAATTTTTATATTTTCACCTAAACCTTCTTTAGCATTTTCTAAATTTTTTTTAGCTTCTGTTTTAAGCATTTCATTGATTCTATAAGTTGTATCATCAGAAGGAAGTCCTAATGAAAATGAATTTTCTACAACACTTAGAATTAATATTTCTGCATTAGCTGCATTTGCTATGAATTTTGCATTTTTTTCAGCTTTTTGAGCATATTTAGAACCATCAGTGGGTAATAAAATTTTTTCATATAATTTTTCTTCTACCATTATTGTCACCTATTGTTTAGTTTTTTTATTAATTAATAAATTTAAATTAAAATTTTATTAAATTTTTATTGAAAATGTATTTTATGTCTTTAAGTTCAGTTCTGTTAATTAAACTAAGATAATCATTATTTGAATTTTTTTTCACTATCATAAATTGGGGTTCATTTTCCTCTATAATTAATGATTTATGAATTGTTTTGTTTAATATTATATTATTTGGTTCGCTACATATATTTGTTGTAGCAAATTTGAGTATTGTTTTTGGAGGTACATAATGTTTGTTTTGTGCTCTCATAATTTTAAGTGTAAACTCTAACTCTCTAAAAATATTAGGTGCATTTACCATTAAATTATCAGTTCCAATTAATGGTTTTAATCCTGTTTTTAAAATTTTCTTAATTGGAGGTATACCTACAGCAAAAGTTGCATTTGCCCTAGGACAAATAGTTACATTAGTACTTGCATCTTTCAATTTTTCAATATCATTATTTATAGGATTAGTAACATGAACAATTTGGTTAAAACCAGATTCTACGGTTAACTCCACTTCACTTTTATTTCTTTTTGCAATTGATTTTTTTTGAGCATTACTACTTTCTGCTGCATGTATTGAAGAAATTTTTTCTTTTTTATCACATTCTTCAACAATTAAATCTGCAACTTCCTGAGTTATTTCTCCAAATCCACTAGGAGCAATACCATCAGCATACTTTAAAAGTTTTCGGATAGCTATTTTAACTTTATTCAAATCAGGATTTTCCCCATAAAAACTATTATCCCTAGCTAATATTATTGGATTAATTGGAATATTCTTTGAAGCTTCTTTTAAAAGCTTAACCCCCTTTATTCCACCTTCACGATAATCTATAAAATGAGTAGTTCCGCTTTCAAGCATATCATACATAGAACTTTTCATAGAATTAATTATAATTTCTTTATCCGTATTTTCAAGTGCTTGATGTTTAATACCTTTTGGAGGTTTAACTATTTCACTTAAAGAAAGTCCATCTCCTTCATCTTTAATTATAGAATCTCCAATATGAGTATGGGCATTTAAAAATGAAGGTGAAACTATACAATCTGTAGCATCTATTATTTTCCCTTCATTTATTTCAGGAGATATTTCAATGATTTTACCATCATCAATTAAAATATTTTCTTTTGAAGGAGTAAGTTCTAATCCTTTAAGAATTGTTCCATTAGCTATAGTTATCATTAGTTTATTGTTTGTTTAAACTATTATATACAATTTATTGAAAGAAAAGATTTAAAAGAAGGGATAGTATTTTATTTATTTAAGAAACAAATACATTCATCTTCTTTCATATCATAATAAAATTCCATTTTTTCTGAATCAATTTCTACAACATTAACCATTTCATATATTTCCTCATTAAATGAAGAATCGATATCTCTAAGTTTATTTTGGAATTTATCTAAAATTTTTGTGTCATAAACAATTCTTGTTTCATCCTCAAATAATGCCCCATAGAATATATCTGCTTCTACTAAATCTTGGAAAAGATGACTTCCAAATGATAATTCTGGAACATAACCTACGGCACTATAAGATACTTCTAATATTGCAAAGAAATCACTGATATTTGCAAATGTAACTGGGATTCCTAACTCTGGTGAAGAGGTTCCTATTCTTCCAGGAACAATCAACATTAATTTTTTACCCTTATTTTTATAGAATTCATTTATTTGTCCAATAACACGAGCAATGTAAGGTTTTTCATTGTAAGGGAATTCATAGTATTTGTGTGGATCTACAATAACCACAACATCCACATCTTCTTTTCTAGATCTTCCCATACTTGCATCTTTGATATGGAAAAATATATCATTTTTAACTTCAGGAAGTTGAACTGTTTCATTTGATTTAGATGTTGTTAATGGTCTACATTGTACTAAATTAACTACAAAAGAGTGATTTTCTCCTATGTTTACGGTAAATTCAATGTCCACAGGATAATTATAGTTTTCTTCTAATGATTGGAGAATATTTTTCATCATGCCTGTGAAGATTTTATTATTCACCATTCCTTGACATGAGACAAAAACTACTTCACGAGGGTTTCCTTGTTCACGGTATCGATCTTCTATTTCTTTATCGTGTTCTATAACTTCATTTTTAGCATAACGTGGTAAAACTGCAAGTCCTTCAGATACAGGATGTTCTTTTACGGCTATTTCTTCTAAATCTAGAACATCTAAAGAATGTTGTGAATATCTATGTCTATCTGCAATATTTGTCATTGTTACAACTTTTGGTTTATCTAAATTTATTATTCTAGGGTAATCATTTTGTGTTCTGTCTACTGCTTTAGTACCTAATCCCATTACTAATCTTAACATTCCTGCACCTTTATCCATATCTGGTAATGGAGAATAAGGACTGTATGAGTATCCTACTCCTGCAACAGTAGGGAAATAATAATCTTCATAGTAGGAACCGGATACTCTTTGTACTAAAAGTGCCATTTGTTCATCAATATCACTTAAATTATTTATATTACGATATTCTAAAGCAGATATATCCATTGTACTCGCATATACTGTTTTTACTGCATTTTCAAAGTCTTCTAATCTTTCTTCAAATGTTCCTCTATTTACACAGAATACTGATTCATATTTTCCTGCAAATGCATTTCCAAACCCATCTTCTAAGAAACTACTACTTCTTACTATAATTGGTGTTTGTCCAAAGTAATCTAGAATTCTTTTGAAATTTTCTCTTATTTCTTCTGGAAATTCTCCATTTTTAAGTGCTTTTTTAAGTTTTGCTGCCTCTACATAGTAACCTTCTTTGGTACGTTGTTTGATACGTAAATCCCATAAATCATTTGCTACAATGTAAGTGTAAAACATATCAGAGCCTATATAAAATGAATCATGAGGTTCTAATCGTTTATATTCTTCTGGAAGTTGGTTTTTTATAATTTTTCGTGCAAGTAACATACCGCATGCTTTTCCTCCAATCATTCCACTTCCAATAAGTCGATTATAAATATCAAAATAATCTAATGGTTCAAAATTTTCTTTTATTAAACTTAACATGTGCGGATCTTTACTCATCATCATTTTACACATTCTATCACATTTATCTGTAATATCTTCCCCATTTCGATATTGTAAATGTGCTAATGTGAAAAATCTATCCCAGTTATCAGTTGTTTGCTCATTATGGTATGCTGATGATTTGTTTAATACTTGATAGAATCTACTTACTCCTACACCATCAGTTAATACTTCAATTGTTTGGTCATCTTTATTATATTTATGACCTAAGAACATATTTTGTGAATATCTGTTCCATATTTTTAGAGGATGTATATAAATTTCATCATCTTCACTGTATATGTCTATTAATAATTGTGTGGTATCTCGGATTTTAGCTATTGTTTCGAAAGAATGGTTTCCTCTATGCAATGGGAAGTAAGCTACAGTATCTAAGTCAAATAAATATGGACAAGTTACTCTAAAAAAGTTTCCCATCATTAAATCTGCAGACCATGCAGTTTGAAGTTCTGATAGAGAATCAAATACATAAAATGAGAATCTTCCTTCTTTTGCTATTATATTGTGGACTGCTACAGTAAATGCTTCAAATTGGGTTGATGGATCTACTTGATAAATTTTTAAACCACTTTCTCTTTTAACCATTGTGTATGCTTCTGGTTTATTTGGGTCTTTTTGGTCCAATATTTTTTGTTCTTCAGGAGTTATATCAATAAAAGGATCATGGTTTGCAAATCTAATATATATTAAATTTCTTTGATCTTTTAAAGCTTGTTTTATAAATGGGTCAACGAAGAGTTTAAATTCATTTAAATCTGATACATGCCAAACTACATTATCCCCTAATCGTATATTATCTAAATCTCGATCTAAATCAGGAATCCCTGATTTTATCCTATCAAATGCTCTCATATACTGTTTCCTCCCATGAAATGAATCTGAGCAAATATGGATTATTTATTCAAAAAAATTCATTCATTGTTTTCTTGTTACTTTTTTATTATTAATATATTTTTTCAAAAAATTAGTTGAATGTCTAAAAATAAATTATAAAAAGTGTAGAAATTTGAATAAAAAAAGGAATATTGGAAAAATTTTGAATAAAATGATAAAAATTTTAAAATTAAAGATTTATTTTTGTTAGAAAAAATTAAAAAATATTAAAATTAAATCTAAATAGATTCATCTAAATACTCATTTAAGGATTTAACTTTAATTTCATTGTTTTTAATTGCTTCAATTGCTTTTAAAGCAGCTCTTGCTCCAGCTAATGTAGTTACATATGGTATGCCTAATTCGATAGCTAAACGTCGGATTATATATCCATCTTCAGAAGCTTGTTTTCCTGCAGGAGTGTTGATTATTAAATCTATTTCATCATTTAGTATAGCTTCCTTAATGTTTGGAGATCCTTGTGAAACTTTTTTAACTTTTTCTATTGGCACATTAGACACACTATCTGCTGTTCCACCAGTTGCTACTAATTCAAATCCTAAATCATGAGCTTTTTCTGCAATTAATTGAATTTTTTTCTTATCTTGTTCTTTAACACTTATAAAGATTTTTCCTTCTTTTGGTAAATCCATACCTGCAGCTAATTGTGATTTATAATAAGCTAATCCAAATGTTTCATCTACACCAATACTTTCTCCAGTGGATTTCATTTCAGGACCTAGTATTGTATCAGATTCTGGTAATTTAATGAATGGGAATACAGATTCTTTTACAGCTACATGATTGATTTTAATTGGTTTAACTAATCCAAAATCTTTAAGTTTTGATCCAGTCATTAACCATGTTGCTATTTTAGCTAAAGGTATACCTATAGCTTTACTTACGAATGGAACTGTTCTACTTGCTCTAGGGTTTGCTTCAATTATATATACCATTTCTTCATCTAGTTTAACTGCATATTGAATATTCATTAAACCGACTACATCTAATTCTAAAGCTAATTTCCTAGTGTTTTCTCGTATAATATCTAATATATGTTCAGGTATTGTTTGTGGAGGTATTACACATGCAGAATCTCCTGAGTGAACACCTGCTTCTTCAATGTGTTCCATGATTCCTGCTATGAAAACATCTTCACCGTCACAGAGTACATCTACATCTAATTCAATTGCATCTTCTAAGAATTTATCTACAAGTATTGGATGTTCTGATGAAACTTTTACAGCTTCTTTCATATATGTTTCTAATTCATTATTATCATATACAATTTCCATTGCTCGTCCACCAATTACATAAGATGGTCTTACGAGTACTGGGAAACCTATTTTATCTGCTACTTTTTTAGCATCATCAAATGAATGTGCTAACCCAAATGGTGCTTGATGAATATTTAATTTGTTAAGTACATTTGTAAATCTTTCACGGTCTTCAGCTTTATCTATACTTTCATATGGAGTTCCTAATATTTTAACTCCTGCGTTAGCTAAAGGTACTGCTAAGTTTATACTTGTTTGCCCACCAAATTGTACTATTACTCCTTCAGGTTTTTCTTTTTCTATTACTCCCATTACATCTTCAAATGTTAATGGTTCAAAGAATAATTTATCAGATATATCATAATCAGTACTGACAGTTTCAGGATTATTGTTAATTAGTATTGTTTCAATTTCTTCTTCTTTTAAAGCTAAAGATGAGTGTACACAGCAATAATCAAACTCTATACCTTGACCGATTCTTATTGGACCTGCACCAATAATCATTATTTTTTGTTTATTTTCTGGAATTAATTCATTTCCATTATCATAACTACTATAATAATATGGTGTTTTTGCTTCAAATTCTGCTGCACAAGTATCTACCATTTTATAATTTGGTTTGATATTTATTTCATCAGCAATTTTAATTATATCTTCTTCTTTTTGATTAGTTAACTCTGCAAGTGTATAATTTGAGAATCCCATGAGTTTTGCTTTTTTAAATGTTTCTGGATTCTTAATATTTTCTTTTGTTAAAGTTTTTTCAAAATCTATAATGTTTTTTATTTTATATAAGAAAAATGTATCAATGTTTGTTAAATCTGATATTTTTTCAACAGACATTCCAGTTTTTAATGCAGAATATAATTGGAATAATCTTTCATCAGAAGGATTAATAAGATCATCTTCTGTAAATTCACAATCTTCAAATCCTTGCATACCAATATCTAATGAACGTATAGCTTTTTGTAAGGCTTCTTCAAAAGTTCTACCTATTGCCATTACTTCTCCTGTTGCTTTCATTTGGATTCCAATTTTTCTGTTGATTCCTTTGAATTTGTCAAATGGCCATCTTGGTATTTTTACAACAATATAATCTATTGTTGGTTCAAATGATGCCGGAGTTTCTTTAGTAATATCGTTACGGATTTCATCTAATGTTAAACCTAATGCTATTTTTGAGGATATTTTAGCTATAGGGTAACCAGTTGCTTTAGAAGCAAGTGCACTACTTCTACTTACTCTTGGGTTAACTTCAATTACTTTATACTCATTAGTTTCAGGATTAACTGCAAATTGTATATTACATCCTCCTTGAATTCCTAATGCTCTTATAATTTTGATTGATGCATTTCTTAATTTTTGGAATACTTTATCGTTTAAGTTTTGTATTGGAGCTACAACTATACTTTCTCCAGTATGTATTCCCATTGGATCCATATTTTCCATGGTACATACTATGATACAGGTGTCATTTTTATCTCTCATTACTTCAAACTCAAATTCTTTCCATCCAAGTACTGATTCATCTATAAGTACTTGATTTATGAAACTCATATCTAGTCCATGAGAAGCTATTTCTCGGAGCTCTTTTTCATTTTCGGCAACTCCTCCACCAGTTCCACCTAATGTAAATGCAGGTCTTACAATTACAGGGTATCCTATATCTTCAACAGCTTTAACTGCATCTTCAATAGATTCTACTGCATGACATTTTGGTATTGGTTCATTAAGCTTGTTCATAAAAGATCCAAATAAATCACGATCTTCTACATCTTTGATTGTTTGAACATCTGATCCTAATACTTTAATATTATCTAATACACCTAAATCACCAAGACCAGTTGCAATGTTTAATCCTGTTTGACCTCCCATAGTTGGAAGTATTGCATCAATGTCTTCTTTTTCTATGATTTTTGCTACTAATTCTGGTGTTAATGGTTCTGTGTAAGTTGTATCTGCCATATCCATATCTGTTTGGATTGTTGCAGGATTACTATTAACTAAAACCGTTTCAATTCCTTCTTCTCTAATTGATTTACATGCTTGAGAACCTGAGTAATCAAATTCTGCTGCTTGACCAATTTGTATTGGTCCAGAACCAATTATTAGCACTTTTTTAATATCCTTATCAATAGGCATTATATAATCCTCAAATAAATTTTTTATGTTAAATCCGCATTAATTTGTCTTTTTTTTAGAAAATTTTAGTAATTCAATAATTATTATTTTTAATATGTATTTATCATTTCTTTAAATTCATCAAATATGAAACTAGTGTCATTAGGTCCAGGACCAGCTTCTGGATGGTATTGAACACAACGTAATGTTAATTCTTCATGAGCAAATCCTTCAGGTGTTCCATCATTTAAGTTAATTTGAGTTAATTTTAATGGTGTGTCTTTTAATGAATCAGCATCAACACTAAATCCATGATTTTGTGATGTAATAAATACTTTATTTGTTCTTAAATCTTTAACTGGTTGATTTACTCCTCTATGTCCAAATTTCATTTTAAAAATCTTTGCTCCGAAGGATTTAGCTAATAATTGTTGTCCCATACAAATACCAAATACTGGTAATTTATTGGATAATTGATGTATTGTATTTATTGTGTCTACCAATCGTTCAGGATTTCCTGGTCCACATGAAATCATTAAACCATCAGGATCGTAGTCCATGATTTTTTCACTTGAAGTATTATAAGGGAATAATGTTACTCCTAATCCTTCATTTAAGAAACCTTGAATTATATTTCTTTTTACTCCACAATCAATTAATGCAACATTTTTATCAAAATCTTCACCAAATTTTTGTATTTCTTTTGTGGATACTTTAGGAACTAAATCTATATCTTCAATACTTGGTTGTTCTTTTGCTAATTTAAGAAGTTCCTCATCACTTAGATTTTCTGTGGTTAATGCTCCTTTCATTGATCCTAATTCACGAATTTTAAGTGTTAAATATCTTGTATCGATTCCACTTATTCCAGGAATTTTAAATTCTTTTAAGAATTCATCTAAAGATTTTTCTGCACCAAAACAACTTGGATTTTTACATAATTCTCTTACAATATATCCTTCAGTTTGAATTTTATCAGATTGATACCAATCTTTATCTACACCATAGTTCCCTTCTAAAGGATATGTGCTCATTAGTATTTCACCTTTAAATGATGGATCAGTTAGAGATTCTGTATAACCAGTCATACCTGTTGAAAAAACAACTTCACCCACATTCGTAGTTTCATACCCAAATGCTTCACCTTTTAAAATAGTTCCATCTTCTAAAGCTATTTTAGCCTCTTTTACCATTGAATCACCATTTCATATAAAAAAAATTTTCATTTAATATTACAAATTATAATTATATCTATAAAACTTCCTTAAAATAATTAGCTATTTTTAATTTTTGAAAATATATTTTATATTATTTTTTCATTCATACAATATTTCAAAATTAATAAATATATTAACATTGAAATAAGGTATGCAATTACATCTAACCAATCAAAAACACTTCCAGGTTTTAAAAATTGAGCAACATATTCCCAGAAAAAAATTGCAACTATTGTTATAAGTAATATCCAGTAGGAATTATTTATTTTAATTGGTAAAATTGTATTTAAAAAACTAAAAAGTATTATTGTTGCTAATAAATCATTGAAATAATTAGCAAAAAATGGATTTAATTGTTTTAGGTAAAATGTGTTGATTAAATATAAAGCAAATATAATTATTAAAAGAATAAGATTTTGTAATTTGAAAGTTTTATCCTTATTCTTAATAAAATAATTTTTCATTGATAAAAACCGTTTTTACTTTTTTTAACATAACATTAATGAGAAAATTGCGAATAGTATTATGAATATTATTAATAAAGCAGCTACTATTGGATTTTCAGATGCAAATGTATAATCTTGATAAGGGTTATCTGAACCAAAAGATCGATTATATTCTTTAGTTCTATCTGTATATTCTTTAGAATTATCTGAATCATTGTCATGAACTTCTTTTTGACTTACGACTTTATAATCATTTACATCAATAACTTCATCTTTACGGGTCATTTTATCACCTATTGATTATTCATAACATTTTAAAATTTAAATTTTGAAATTTTTATCCTTCATCATTATCTGAAATGTAATTTTCATCACTATAACTATCATCTGAAGATGAATCTTCACTATCTGATGAATATTGTGATGAGTCATCAGTTGTTGGTTCATCAGTACTTATATCTTCTTCAAAAGTATTTGTAAATTCATCAGGATACCTTAATCCTGTTTGTATTGAAGATTGTTGAACATTTGAACTAGAACTGGAAGATGAAACTCCTCCATTACTGTTTGATGTAGTTTCATTAGCATTATTTGTTAAGTTTGAATTTGCAGCAGATAAATTATTATTAGAATTACTAATTATAGCTATTGTAGTTATTGCACATAATATAACTAAAATAATTATTACAAATGAAATAATTGCAACTTTTTCAGTTTTTTCATTTTCTTTTATAAGTTCATTTTCTCTAGGATTAGTGTTTGTATCATGAAAAGGTTCACCGCATTTACGACAAAACCTTGCATTTCTTTCATTGTTCGTTCCACACTTTAGACATTTTTTATAATTCATAGAAAACCTTTTTCTTGTAATTATGATTTAAATATATTATTCCATTAGTTTAAATGTTTTTCTAAAATTTATGAAAAAATGTATAAAAAAGAATGTATTTTAAAAATATTTAATTAAAGTATTTACA
>JAEZRD010000107.1 GCA_023440975.1 Methanobacteriota archaeon
TTGTTTTACATTTGGGGCATTGGTATTGGCCAGTATTTCCATAATTCACATAATCATATTTTAATCTAGTTCCACATATTGGGCAGAATACTGATTCTTGTACTTCAACATTTTTTGTTGAATTTTCTGTTTTACAGTGTCTGTAATAAATTTTAGGATTAGGTAAATCATTAAAGTATAAGCAGGAAGGATTATCAGAGTTTAATATTAAAATTGTTTCATGGTTTTTTATAGAGTCATGAACTTTTTTAATGGTGTTTTCAACTTCACCGTATCTGTCTAGTTGATCTCTGAAAAAATTAGTTATTAATATATAATCTGGTTTTATTTCACTGGTAACTTGGGGCATTGTGCCTTCATTTACTTCGAATATTCCATAATCATATGATCGTGAGTGTTTGTGATAAATGGTGTTATGACGCCATTTATGAGGTTGGAACCATCTAAATTTGAGACTATATGATTATTTTCTTCATTTAAGACATGGTTTAGTAGGTTGTTAATGGTGGTTTTACCATTGGTTCCAGTTATTAAGATTGTTTTATCACATTTTTCACTCATCTGTTTTAGTAGGTGGGGTTCTATTTTTAAACTTACTTTTCCAGGTAGTGCAGTTCCTTTTTTACCTGTTATTCTTAAAATTTTGTAGGTAATTTTACCTGCATACATTGAAATTTTAGTTTTTAAATTCATGTTCATGATAAGTTATCTCTTGTTTGTGATTTTCTATATTTATATACAAGATAAAGGATGAATAATACAATTAAGAGTCCTAAAATTATATCAAAAATGTGGAAGTATCCTCGTATTATGCTCCATTTGTCATTTAATAATACTCCAACATATCCAAGGGCGAAAGTCCATGGTAATGATCCGAGTATTGTGTAGATTATGAATTTTTTAATATTCATACGGGATATTCCTGCAGGTAATGAGATGAATGTTCTTATGCCTGGTAGGATTCTTCCTAAAAATATTGTGATTGGTCCATATTTGTTGAAGATATTGTCCACGTAGTTTAGTTTGTCTTTTGTTATGAGAATGTATTTTCCATATTTTTCAAGTAATGGTCTTCCACCTTTTAAACCCACATAATATGTGATAAGGGATCCTATGAGATTTCCCAAGGTTCCGACTAGTGTTATTCCTATTAAACTTAATTTTCCCTCATTTACTACAAACCCTGCAAAGGGCATTATTACTTCACTTGGAAGTGGTATACAGGCACTTTCTAGTGTCATTGCTATGAAGATTCCTGTATAACCGAAGGTTTCTATGAGATGAATTACAAAATTTGATAATATTTCAGTAATGGCCATTATTTTTTTCCTCTATTCACTTTTTTTTATTAATTTTTTTTTAAATAATTCTTTATCCGTTAATAGTACTTTTTCAATGGTTTTATTGGTGAATATGTATTTGCTGATTTTCATTATTATTAATCCGGAACTTATTCCTATGATTGCTCCTGCTAATACGTCTAATGGGTAATGTACTCCTAAATAGATTCTTGAAAATCCTACTAATCCTGCAATGATTAATGTAGGGTAAATTAATCGTATGTTCTTGTTGAATATTTTGAATTCATAATTTAATCCAAGAATGGTGGCTATTGTGAATATTAGACTACTGTGTCCTGATGGGAAGGAGTAAATTCCTGTCTCTTTTACTAATAAGTTTACATGTGCTAAAACTAAAAATGGTCTTGGTTCTGCAACTAATGGTTTAACTATTAACACTACCATGCTGGTTAATGCTAATCCCATTAAACCCATTAGAGCTACTTTTTTTCCTTTTTTTCCTCCAATTAAATAAAGTAATGCACATAGTAATGATAAAACAACTATGCTTCCTAAATTTGTAAAATATGGGAGGATTGTGTTTAAAATATTATTGCTAAGTGAATTATTTATTAAATAGAATGTTGTGATGTTAAAGCTATGTATATAATTTAAAAGTGTTATGAATAACATTATTTTTTACTTCCTTTTTATATTTTTCAATTATAATTTTAGTATAGTATCTTTTAAATAATAATGCCGAATTTACACCCGAATCTCGCCCACATTAAAAATATTTAATTATATTGTGTAGTATTTTTTTTTGAAGTGTACTTAAAACTTTTTGGATTTTTATGTTTTTTTGAAGTGTACTTCAAAAAGTTTATATGATATTTATTAATAATATATAATATACTCACAAATTACAAAAGGGAATTTTTATCATGTATATACTTAAAAGAGATTTTTATTTAGAAAAAATTAAACCATTAATAAATAAGGATATTATAAAAGTCTTAACTGGTATACGACGTTCAGGAAAATCCATTATACTTAAATTAATAATAGAAGAATTAAAAAACAATGGAATTAAAGAAAATAATATTGTATATATGAATTTTGATTCACCACAATTTCAAAAAATAAATACAATGGAAAAATTGAATGAATATATTATAAAAATCTTTGAAAATAAGCAAGATAAAGTATATTTATTCTTTGATGAAATACAAAATGTAACTGGTTGGCAGAGAAGTGTGAATGGTTTCATGTTAGAATATAATTGTGATATTTATATTACAGGTTCTAATAGTAAATTATTAAGCGGAGAATTAAGCACATATCTAACAGGAAGATACATGGAAATCCCAATATACCCATTTAGTTTTAAGGAAATACTACAATACTACCAAATAAATAATCAAAGTATAAATGAATGGGAAATATTCAATGAATATGTATCCTTCGGTGGCTTCCCAATACTATTTACATTAAACAAAGATTATAAACTAGATTATCTAGAAGATTTATATAATTCCATATTACTAAAAGATGTAGTAACAAAATATAATATTAAAAATCCTAAAGTATTAAACAAACTAATCCATTATATAAGCTTAAACATTGGTCATACATTCTCAGGAAACAGTATAAGTAAATATTTAAAAAATGAAGGAATAACTATCAGCCCAAACACTTTATATAATTATCTAAACTACTGTGAAAATGCTTGTTTAATACATAAAGTAAAAAGAGAAGATATAATAAGTAAAAAAGTTTTAAAAACTAATGAAAAATATTACCTAACCGATCATGGATTTAGACAAGCATTATGCTTATGCAACAACCAAGACTTAGGACAAGTATTTGAAAATATAATATACATCGAAATGTTAAGAAGAGGATATAAAGTAACAATTGGAAAAACCCAAAATAAAGAAATAGATTTTATCTGCAAAAAACATGGTGAAAAAATATACATTCAAGTAGCTTACATGTTAACAGATAAAAAAACACAAGAAAGAGAATTCAATGAATTATTAAAAATAGAAGATAATTATCCAAAAATAGTAATAAGTGCAGATCAATTTGACTTTTCACAAAAAGGAATAAAACATTACAACATAATAGATTTCCTAAAACAATAATTTTCATATAATAAAATTTAATTATAAAAAAAGTTAAGATTAAATAATATGTATTCATTAACATTGATACTACAATATATTGCAGAATTTTTCACAGTACTCGGAGTAATTATACTTATAATAAGTGGAATTAAATCTTTTATTAAACTAATGAAAATAGAATTATTAAAAAATAGTAATATTGATTTTGATGAACTTAAATTATATTTTGCATCAAGAATCATATTTGCATTAGACTTTTTCATAGCTGCAGATTTAATAAAAAGTGTAACAGAACCAGATATAACTAGACTCGCTACACTAGCAATTATAGTAGCTATTAGAACAATAACTTCTTACTCATTAAATAAAGAAATAAATAGTACTATGGAAATTAAAGATTTAAATGAGTAAAAATTTTTTTCATAAATTTTAATTAATATTTAAAATTTCTTCATATTCTTCTTTTATTTGTTTTTTATATTCCTCTGTTCTTAAATCATCTTCTAGAACATATAATCCATATAAAACCATCTCATAAAGAACAGCATTAATCTTCTCCCCTTTTTCAGTTAAATAATATTCAGTTTTCTTTTGAGATTCTTCATAGCAAACATTTTTAATTATTAAACCTTGTTTTTCTAAATATTTTAAAGTATCAGATAATACAACATTACTCATATTAGGTTGACTAGTTTTAAACTCATTAAAATGTTTTTTCCCTAAAAACATATCTCGGAGTATTCCGAAAACCCATTTTCTATTCAATAATTCTGTAATACTATGAATAGGACAAGCACTTTTTTGATTAACTATTTCACTCATAATCTTTTTACTCTTAAAAATTTTTATCATATTATAATTGTTGGTTAGTTTAAGTTTACTTTTATATTTATAAGTAATTAATGCATTAAAATTATATTAGATAAAAAAAAAGAGTGAATTAAAAATTTTTTTCGTGGTGATTAAAAATGAAAGACATATTTGATAATGCTAAATTAGGTGATTTAGACCTTAAAAGTCGTATAATAAGAACAGGTATATGGGAAACTCAAACACATGATGGAGGATTTCTAGACCAAGAAGTTTATGACAGATATGATAAAATAGCTAAAAGTGGAGTAGGAGCAATAACCTCTGAAATATTCGCCTTAGATCATAGGGACAGATTCTACCCTTATTCAACCCATATGAATTATAAAGGATTCTTTAAAGATTATAAAGAATTAACAGACTTAACACATCAATATAATGTACCAATACTTGGACAATTAGCATTTTTCTGGTATAATCATGATGATAAGCAGAAAATAGAAGTGAACGATTTAACCCATGAGGATATAAGAGCTTTACAAACAGATGTCATAATGGCAGCTAAGAAATTCGAGTTTGCAGGATTTGATGGAATACAATTAAATCTTGGTAATAATTTCTACTTTGCCCGTTCAACTAACCCCTATTTTAATCAAAGAACTGATGAGTATGGTGGAGACACTTTTGGTCATATG
>JAEZRD010000066.1 GCA_023440975.1 Methanobacteriota archaeon
GGATTAGAAAAGCTGCCCAATCTGTTGTAAATGAATTTATGAAAGGAAATAGAGTTGTAGTAGTAGTATCTGCAATTAATAAAACTACAGATGATCTTATTTCAATTACAGAAGAATCAATTGGTGATGAACCTACACCAAAACAGATGGCAGAAATCTTATCTATGGGAGAAATGACCAGTGTAAGAGTTTTTTCATCTGTTATAGAATCATTAGGTGTAAAATCAGAATTCATAGATCCTTACAATGCAGTATGGCCAATATTAACAGATTCAAATCCATTAAAAGCCAAGATTAACTTTGCTGCTTCAGAAGAAGAATCCCACAAAATAGAAAACTTACTAGACCAAGGAATTATTCCAGTAGTATGTGGATTCTTAGGAAAAGGACCAAGAGGAGAAATAACCACACTTGGAAGAGGTGGAAGTGACATCACAGCATTCTTCCTTGGACATGCACTTGAAGCAAATGAAGTCATAATAGTAACAGATGTAAATGGAGTAATGACAACAGATCCAAACAAAATAGAAGAAGCTGAAAAATTAGAACACATTACTGTAGAAGAAATGCGCGATTTAGCTACTCATGGAGCACAAGTATTACACCCATTTGCATTACAATACAAAGATCCTCGCATCAAAGCAAAAATAATAAGCTTTGAAAAAGGTGATCTCTCAGATTCTGGGACTGCCATTGTAGGTCCATTAAATGGGGACATGCTAAAAACAGCTACATTATACCCAGATCCAATCTCAGTAGTTGCAATTGTTGGAGAAAGTATGCTAAATAAAAAAGGATTATTAGCTAATTTAACCTCCGCTCTAGCAAAAAATGATATAAACATATTCGGTATCTCAGCTGGTGAAAACAGTGTTACAACATTCATCAATAAGGCAGATGCAGACAAAGCATACCACTTATTACATAAACTAGTAATTGACAGTAACAGATTAAGCTCATTATCATTAGGCCAAGATATTGCAATGTTAACAGTTGTAAGTCCAGACTTTATAGAAACTCCAGGAATAATATCTGATATTACAAATCCATTAAGAAAAAATAATATTAATATAGTTGAAATTTCATCTTCACAAACTGCAGTAGTAATATTTGTAGATTGGAAAGATGGTAAAAAAGCTTTCGAACTTGTTAAAGAGGTGTTAGAATGAAATTAGAAGGAACTTTTTGTGCATTAGCTACTCCTTTCACATCTGATGATGAAATTGATGAAGAAGGATATAGAGCTAATATAAATTTTTTAATAGAAAACGGTGTAGACGGATTAGTAGCTGCAGGAACCTCTGGTGAATCAGCAACTATAACACATGAAGAACAAAAAAAGTTAATAGAAATTTTAGTTGATGAAGCTAAAGGTAGAGTAATTACAGTTGCAGGTGCTGGAAGCAACTCAACTAAAGAAGCATTAAATTTAGTTAAATTCGCAGGAGAAGCAGGTGCAGATTATGCTCTTGTTATAACCCCATATTATAATAAACCACAACAACATGCTTTAATTGAACATTACACACAACTAAATGAAATTACAAAAATCCCAATAATAGTTTATGATGTCCCTTCCCGTACAGGAACTGACATTGCATCTGAAACAATTGTAGAATTAGCTAAAATGGAAAACATTGCAGGTTTAAAAGAGGCAGTTACTGATTTAGGTAAATTCACAACAACATTTAAATTATTACAAAATGCTGGAATAACTGATGATGATTTTGTAATTTTATCTGGTGAAGATGACCTAACAGTTCCAATGATGTCTCTTGGAGTTAAAGGAGTAATTAGTGTAGTAGCTAATGTAGATCCTAAACGTATGACTGAAATGGTTAATGCTGCACTTGATGGGGACTTTGAAAAAGCTAGTAAATTAAATTTAGAATTATATGATTTAATGAAAGCTTTATTTATTGAAAGTAACCCAGTTCCTATGAAAGAAGCATTAAACATGATGGGAAAACCTGCAGGACATTTAAGATTACCATTAGTTCCATTATTGGATGAAGACAGAGAAGTATTAAGAAAAGTTTTAAAAGATTCTGATTTAATTTAAACATAATAAAAATAATTTTATAAAAAGCGGTGTAGAAGAATATGATAAAAGTTGCAGTAACCGGAGCTGCAGGTAGAATGGGCTCTGGAATAATAAGAAAAATCATGGAAAACGACGATATGGAAGTAGTAGCTGCTATTGAAATGCCAAACACTCCACTTGCAGGAAAAGATGCAGGTGAACAAGCAGGAATTGGTCCAATAGGAGTTGAAATTTCAGATTCCCAAAATTTAGAAGAAACATTAAAATCCTCAGGAGCAGATGTATTGGTAGATTTCACAATAGCACCTGCAGCTGTAGAAACAATAAAAAGAACTGCAGCATGTGGTGTGAATTTAATTGTTGGAACTACTGGATTCACTGAAGAACAATCATCTGGAAATGCTGAAGAAGTTAAAAGCAATAATATTAAAGCTGTAATAACAACCAACTTTGCAATAGGAGTTAATGTATTCTGGAAAGTTTTAAAAGATTTAACACCTATCCTTGATGATTTCGATATTGAAATTATAGAAGCACACCACAACCAAAAAGAAGATGCACCATCAGGAACTGCTATGACTGCATTTGAAATAATCGCAGATGAATTAGAAAGAGATCCTGAAGAAGTAGGTGTCTATGGAAGAAAAGGACATGTTGGAAAAAGAACTCCTGAAGAAATAGGTTTACACTCCATACGTGGTGGAGACATTGTAGGAGATCACACAGTTATTTATGTTGGAGATGGAGAAAGATTAGAAATTAAACACCAAGCTCATACTCGTGAAGTGTTCATAGCTGGTGTAATTAGAGCTATTAGATATATTGACTCTGCTGAACCAGGTAAAGTAAGCAATATGTCTGATGTTTTAGGAATATAAAAAAAACAATTTTAAAATAAGAAAAAGGATGTATAAAAAATGGTAGATGTAGGAATTATTGGTGCAACCGGTATGGTTGGTCAAAACTTTATACGATTATTGGATGCACACCCAGATTTTGAAATAACAACTTTATTAGCATCTAGTAGATCTGCAGGAAAAAAATATCAAGATGCAACTACTTGGTTATTAGATAGTGAAATGCCAGATGCAGTAAAAGATATTGAAGTCACTGAAACAAATCCTGATAAAGTTGATAAAAATGTGGAAATATTATTTTCTTCAATACCTTCAGGTTATGCAGCTGAAATAGAAAAATCATTTGCAAAAGATTTTGTTGTAGCATCTAATGCAAGTGCAATGCGTATGAAACCACATATACCTCTCTGTATTCCTGAAGTTAATCCTGAAACTTTAGATATGATTGATGACCAACAAAAAGCATATGATTGGGATGGATTTTTAGTAACTAATCCAAATTGTTCTACTATAGCATTAACATTAACATTAAAACCAATTGTAGATAACTTTAATATTAATAGAATTTATGTTTCTACAATGCAAGCTCTTTCAGGTGCAGGATATAATGGTGTTCCATCAATGGGAATTTTAGATAATGTTATTCCATATATTGGTGAAGAAGAAGAAAAAATGGAAAGTGAAAGTTTATATCTTTTAGGTAACTATGAAAATGGTGAAGTTAAAAATGCTGAATTCAATTTAAGTGCATCTTGTCATAGAGTAGGTGTTATTGATGGGCATACTGAAGCTGTATTCATTGAATTAGATAAAGAAGAAGATATTGATGATATTAAAGCTAAAATGAGTAATTTCCAAGCTTTACCTCAAGAATTAGGTTTACACTCTGCTCCAGAATATCCTGTCATTGTAAAAGATGAGGATGACAGACCACAACCTAGATTAGATCGTGATGCGGGAAATGGTATGGCAGTAACTGTTGGAAGAGTTAGACAAGACCAAGCATTCCCTAATAGTTTTAAATATGTTCTTGTAGGACATAACACTATTCGTGGAGCCGCTGGTGCATCTATTTTAAATGCAGAACTAATCAATGAAAGAATACTTTAAAATTAGTTAAAAAAAAATATTAAATATTATGGATTTTGAGATTGAAACTATGTCATTAGAAGAGGATAATGAACTTAATAAACTACAAAATTTAGTTAAATCTAGTTTATTAGAGATTAATAAATTAAAACTAAAAATAGTTGAAGTTGAAGAAGAAAAGAATCTTCTTAAAAATAATAATGAATCTGATAAACTTAAATTAATTATTGAACAAAAAAATTCTGAGATAAGTAAATTAGAGTCTGAAATCAATAGTTATAGACAGATTATTCAATCTCAAACCTCTCAAATTGAAGAATTATCATTAAAAACTGAGGAACTTAGTAAAACACAAGATAGATTTGATGATTTAAAAGCTTCTTTTGAGAGAGATTTAACTAATTTTAAACATATTGAATTAAGTGAAGCTAGAGAAAAATTACAACATCAAAAATCTTTAAATGAAGATAAAGATGATGAAATTAAAGATTTAAGTCAAAAACTTGTAAATTCTCAGGATAATGTTCTTAAGTTACAACGTGATTTGGATAATTTTAAGAATATTAATTATAATGAGGTTAAGACTAAATTAGATGATTCTTTATCTCAAATTAAGATTAAAGATGATGAAATTCATAATATTTCAAAAAATCTTATTTTGTCTCAAGATAAGAGTAATAAACTTGAGTCTGAATTAAATGAATTTAAAAATACTCGTTATGCTGAGATTAAAATCAGATTAGATAAGGCTAATGAAACTATTGATGATAAGAATCTTGAAATTAAATCATTAAATAATAAAATTAATGAGTATAAAGAGGAAATTGCTAATTTAAATAGTAATTTAACTAGTAAAGATAGTATTCTTGAACTTAAACGTGAAATTGATTCTAGAGATATGGCTTTAAGTGAGAAAGAGATTCGTATTAAAAATCTTAAAGATCAATCTGTTCCTAGAGAGGATTATGTTAAAGCTCAACAGGAATTATCTGATAAGGATGCTCAAATTAAGCGTTTACAGGAAGTTAAGAGTTTGCTTCAGGATATTAATAATGATCCTGTTTTTGATAAAGAGAAAATTAAGCAGGTTATATTGTCTGAATCTAATAAAACTTCTGAGGGTAATTCTGAAGAGATTGTTAAGTTACGAAAAGAGCTTGATGAGACAAAAGAGAGTGTTAAAAAATTAGAGGATATAAAGGATTTATATTCTAAGTTAACTGCGCCTAGAGTTAAGAATTTAACTAATATTCAGTCTCAAGTATTTAATATTCTTCCTGAAGAGCCAATGACTACTTATCAAATTCAGCAGTATGTTAATGAAGTAGCTTTTGAAAATTTATCTTTTGGTAATGTAACTAATATTTTAAAGAGTATTGAAAGAAAAGGATATCTTGAAAGTGAAAAAACTGATAATGATGAAATTTTATGGACTAAAAAGTCTGAGTAAAGTTTTATAACTTTTTTTTAAATTTTTATTAACTATTTTTTTTTAGGGAATTATTTTAGTTAGATTAATTAATAATTCTATTGGTATGATGAATGCTATTGTTTTTGGATTGATTATGAGTCCATTGAAGTTTTCTGGAACTTCAAATAATATTTTTAAGTATTCTTTAAATTCTAGAATCCTATAATTTAATGTGGGATCTAATTTTGCAAATTCATTTAAATCTGTAAAGATTGGGTGTAGTAGGTTTCCATTGTTATCTTTTAGTAAGATGTATTTTATTTTTTCATTATTTTTTATAAATGGTATTATGAATGAGGATTTCATTAATTCCATAGTTAGTTCATTTGTTGATGATGCATTTGTGTTGTTTTTGTAGTTTATTATGCTTTGTTTTAATCCTTCATTTTGTAGCATTATTCCTTGATTTTCCATTTTAATCAAATCTTTTTAAACTTTTTTTTTATTCTATTATGAATGCTCTTATAGGTGATGCTTCTGTTTGTATTTTTAAGGGTATGAAGTATGTGGTGTAAGTGTCTTTTTTTAGTTGGTTGGTGTTTGTTAAGTTTTCGACTATCCATATTTTGTTTTTTAGAAGTAATTTGTGGTTTTCATCATTTTCTGGTGAATCTATGCTTGGTCCATCTATTCCTATTCCTTTAACATTGTTTTTTATTAGGTAGGTTATTAATTCTTTTGAGGGGTATGGGTTTTCTGTGAAATAGTTTTTATTGGTCCAGTTTTGGCACCAGTTGGTTTGTATTATTACTATTTTTTCTAATTTTTTGGGTAGGTTTGTTATGTCTTTTAGTTCTATTTTTTGTTTGTTTGTTTTTGTTTTTAGGATGTTTGTTTTTCCTATTAAGTTTTCTAGTTTTATTTGGTTGGTGTTTTCTCCATTTTTTATGTAGTGGTGGGGTGCATCTATATGTGTTCCTGAGTGTGTTCCAGTTTTTAATAGTGAGATATTGTAGGTGTTATCTTGTGGGCTTATGTCAGATATTTCAAGATTTGGGTCTTCTGTATATGTGGGTATGTTGGTCTTTAACAAATGACTTAAGTCTATAATTTTTATTATAATCACCTTTTGTTACTTTTATTTCTTATTGCATTTTTGTTTAGTATTTTTTTATTTTATTATATATTTGTCCATATTTTTTTAAAAAATTTTATACTCCTAACCGTAAAGTATTTATATAACCTCTAACCCATGTTATATTGTAAGTAAATAAAATTTATAGTTAATTACATAACCAAAAAATATAAAAAATTTCGTAAAAAACCATTTTTACAAAAACATTTTTTAAAATACTATTTATAATTATATCGTTACGTAATAAATAGTGTAAGGTTACATATGCAATTAACTTAAAAAAAATCTTGCAACCAAAATAAAGTTTAAAAAAAACTTAATTGAAAACAAGATTAACAATACAAATTTACTCAATGAAATTATTAAAAAAAATAGAGGCGAATATTAATGGCACAACAAGCACAACAACCAATTTTAGTCTTACCTGAAGGAACAAACCGTTTATTAGGTAGAGATGCTCAAAGAAATAATATTTTAGCTGGAAAAGTGTTAGCTGAAACTGTAAGAACAACATTAGGTCCAAAAGGAATGGATAAAATGTTAGTAGACGGACTCGGAGATATCGTTGTAACTAACGACGGAGTAACCATCTTAAAAGAAATGGATATAGATCACCCAGCAGCAAAAATGTTAGTAGAAGTAGCTAAAACCCAAGAAGACGAAGTTGGAGACGGAACTACCACTGCAGTAATTATAGCAGGAGAATTACTTAAAAAATCCGAATCATTATTAGATATGGATATCCACCCAACAATAATAGCTATGGGATACAGACAAGCAGCAGAAAAAGCACAACAAATCTTAGATGATATTTCCATCAAAGACATTGACACTGAAATGTTAAACAAAGTAGCTATGACCGCAATGACTGGTAAAGGAACCGAAAAAGCTCGTGAACCATTAGCAGAATTAATCGTAGAAGCTGTAGAAACAGTAGCAGACGATGGTAATGTAGACACTGACCACATCAAAATAGAAAAGAAAGATGGTGCAGTAGTTGAAGATTCCGAACTCGTTACTGGTGTAATAATCGACAAAGAAAGAGTACACCCAGGTATGCCAGATGAAATAACCGATGGAAAAATCGCATTATTAAACTCCGCACTTGAAGTAAAAGAAACTGAAGTAGATGCAGAAATCAGAATAACCGATCCTAACCAAATGCAAGCATTCATTGAACAAGAAGAAAACATGGTTAAGAAAATGGTTCAAGATATCGCAGATGCAGGAGCAAACGTATTATTCTGTCAAAAAGGTATTGATGATTTAGCACAACACTACTTAGCTAAAGAAGGAATCTTAGCTGTAAGAAGAGTTAAAAAATCCGATATTGAAAAATTAGCTAGAGCAACTGGTGCAACTGTTGTAACCAACTTAGACGACTTATCTGCAGAAGACTTAGGTGAAGCAGGAAAAGTAACCGAACAAAAAATCTCCGGAGAAGATATGATCTTCGTAGAAGAATGTAAAGAACCTAAAGCAGTTACCTTACTCGTAAGAGGAAGTACCAAACATGTTGTAGATGAAATCGGAAGAGCAGTAGAAGACGCAATTGGTGTAGTAGCAGCTACCATTGAAGATGGAGAAGTAGTTGCAGGAGGAGGAGCACCAGAAATCGCAATGTCCAAACTCTTAAAAGACTATGCTGAATCCATTAGTGGAAGAGAACAATTAGCTGTAACTGCATTTGCAGAAAGTTTAGAAGTTGTTCCTAAAACTTTAGCAGAAAACGCAGGATTAGATAGTATAGACTCCTTAGTAGATTTAAGAGCTTCTCATGAAGAATCCGCATACATGGGATTAGATGTATTCAGTGGAGACGTAACTGACATGAAAGAAGCAGGTGTAATCGAACCTAAACGTGTCAAAAAACAAGCTATTCAATCTGCATCTGAAGCAGCTGAAATGATTTTAAGAATCGACGATGTAATAGCATCTGCATCAACTCCTGACCCAGGTATGGACCCTGGTCAAATGGGCGGAATGCCTGGAATGATGTAATCTCATTGAGTTTACAAATTTAAAGGAAAAAACAAAATACACAAAAAAACATAAACCTTAATAATTTTTAAGGAATGTTATTTTAAGGAGTAAAAAATACTAATAATATTGTTTAGTAATTTTTTACTCCTTTTTTTTTTAAAAAAATTTTAAAGGAGGTTGAAGAAAATGGATGAAAAATTAATCAAAAATGCACGTAAACCTGAAGGGGAATATGGAGAAAAAATGATTGAAAGAATGAATAAAAGTCATGAATCTATGGCCCAATGGGGAGTAAGTCATTTAGACATAAGCCCTAATGACACTATATTAGATATAGGTTGTGGTGGAGGAGTAAATGTTGAAAGATTTTCAAAAATGGCTCCTGAAGGTAAAATTTATGGTTTAGATTATTCTGAAGTTAGTGTTGCAAAATCTAAAGAACTTAATAAAGAAAAAATTGAAGAAGGTCAAATAGAAATAGACCAAGGTAGTGTATCTGAGTTACCTTATGCAGATGGTACTTTTGATCTTGTAACTGGGTTTGAAACAGTTTATTTCTGGCCAGATTTTATTAATGATTTAAAAGAAGTTAAACGTGTATTAAAAGATGGTGGAAGTATTTTTATTTGTAATGAAGCTGGGGGAACTGAAGAAGATAAAGAACATATGAGTGAACATATTGCTGCACTTGATATGACTATTTATTCTGAAGATGAATTAGGTGATTCTCTTATTGAAGCTGGTTTTAGTGAAATTCTTACTTTTTCTAAGGATGGAATTGATAAACTTACCCATCATAATACACAATGGATTTGTGCAGTTGCACGAAAATAAGCAATACTTTTATTAAAATTAAATAACTCTTGATTATTTTATATAGTTTAATATTAAAATATGAAATAATCAATCATTACTCTTTTTATTTTATATTTAATTTAGTTTGGAATTATTAATTTTTTTATTTTTTAAATTTCATACCTATAATATACATTTCTTTACTTTTTTTTCTACTGCTAGGTGGTTTAGTAGTTTTTAAAATTTTAAATTTTTTCTTCAACTTATCAATTGTAGGTTTATATTGTGGGCCTTGGAATATTTTCATCACTATGTTCCCACCAGGTAATAAAATATTATCTGCAATATCAATTACTGTATTAATTAAATCAATACTTCTTAAATGATCAATATCTTTTATACCTGTAAGTGAAGGTGATGCATCGCTGATTAAAACTTGTGTTTGTCCATTAATTATTTCCATTATTTGATTTTGGACTTCTGGAGTTGTGAAATCTCCACGAATACCATAAAAGTTTTCTTCTGGGAATGGTTTTATATGGTTTAAATCAACTCCTACTACAGTACCTTCTTCTCCTACTTTTTCAAGGGCTATTTGTGACCATCCTCCTGGAGCTGCACCTAGGTCAACTACAGTATTCCCAGTTTTTATTATTTTATATCTTTTGTCTAATTGTTTGAGTTTATATGATGCTCTAGATCTATAATCTTCGCTTTTTGCTCTTCTATAATAAGGATCTTTTTTCTTTTCTACTTGCCATCTACTTCCCATTATTCATGCCTCTAATCTATTTTTTTACTATTTTCAACTTTAGATTGTGCAAATTGTAAACTAGAACAAACTGGAGCTCCTATTTTTATAACATCCACATCTATTTCATTTTCTTCTGTTATTTCCAATATCATCACACTAGGATCTGCTAATCTTGGTGAGGTTGGGCTTCCAGGATTTAAAAGTAGAACATCCTCGATTTGATTAGCCATAGGTATGTGGGTATGTCCACTTACAAGAATGTCTGCATCTAATTCTTTAGCCATGTAATATAATTGTTGGGTGTCTCCTCTAGGGCGTATGTCTCCATGTTGTAATCCTATTTTCAGTTTGCCAACTGTAATTACTTTGGATTTGGGTAAATCTAATCCATTCAATATGTCAACATTTCCTTGGACTGCGATTACTGGTGCTAGGCTTTCTAGGTCTGTAATTACACTTTTTTCTGTTAAATCTCCTGCATGAAGTATTAAGTCAACATCTTTAAATGCTTCAAATACTTTTTCCGGGATTTTACTTGCACGACTTGGGATGTGTGTATCTGATATTAAACCTATTTTCATGGTATGGCCTCTAATTTTGTTCTATTTAATGATATTATTATAATTTTTATTTAAAAAATAGTTGAATTACTTATTTCTATTTCAAATTTATATTAATTATTAATATATTATTCAATTAGATTTATAAAATTTGTCCTAAAAATAAAGAACGAATTATCAAATAATAAATTATATATGTTTATAAGAAAATAAATAACCTCACTGCTGAATATTTTTAATTAAATATTGGGAAATTTCTAAATAAATGGAGAATTAGAAAATGGGAGAAATAAAAAAAGAGGATATTTTAGATATCTTAAAAGGATATGACAAGGAAAACATAACAATTGCAACTTTAGGGAGTCACACTAGCCTCCATATTTTACATGGTGCGCAATTAGAAGGATTCCATACTGCAATAGTATGTGAAAAAGGTCGAGAAGTACCATACCAAAGATTCGGCGTAGCTGATGAATTTATTATGGTAGATAAATTTGCAGATATTGTAAATGAAGATGTACAACAACAATTACGGGATATGAATGCAATAGTAATTCCTCATGGTTCATTTGTAGCTTATGCCGGATTAGATAATGTTGAAGACAAATTTAATGTACCTATGTTCGGAAACAGAGATATACTTAGATGGGAAGCAGAAAGAGACAAAGAACACAATTTACTTGCAAATGGAAATATACGAATCCCTCAAATGTATGAGGGCCCAAGCCAAATTGATCGGGAAGTAATGGTAAAATTCCCAGGAGCAAGAGGAGGCCGAGGATACTTTGTAGCAAGTACTCCAGAAGAATTCGATGCAAAAATTGAAGCTATGAAAAAACGAGGATGGATTGAAGACGAAGATGTAGCTCAAGCACATATTGAAGAATACGTAGCAGGATGTAACTACTGTATTCACTACTTCTACTCTGCACTCGATGACGAATGTGAATTAATGGGAATGGATACACGATATGAATCCAGTATTGATGGTTTTGTCAGAATGCCTGCAAAAGATCAATTAGAAGTTGAAAAATCTCCAAGTTATGTTGTAACAGGTAACCATCCAGTTGCAATCCGTGAATCATTATTAACACAAGCATTTGATTTAGGAGATAAATTTGTAAAAAGTGCAAGAGAACTTGTTAAACCAGGTTTAAATGGACCATTCTGTTTACAAACTTTAGTAAATGATGATTTAGAAATCGTAGTATTCGAAACTAGTGCTCGTACTGATGGTGGAACAAACACATTTATGGACGGTTCTACATACACTCACCTTAAATATGGTGAAGGAATGAGTATGGGTAGAAGATGTGCAGTTGAAATTAAGAAAGCAATTGAAACAGATCGTTTAGACGATATAATAACATAAACATATTCTTTTAAATATTTAGAAAAAGTAAATAATAGGAGCATAACAATCTTTTGTTGTGTTCCTATTTTTTTTAAAAAAATTTGTAAAATTTAATTTTTAATATTTTTATTAGTTTTGCGTTGTTCTTTTTTCTTATCTTTATGAGGTTTTTTCTTATCTTCTTTTGCTTTTTGTTCAATAGCTTTTTGACGATTACTGTTAAAGAATGCACCAACCCATCCAACTACAGCACCAACAATTATAACAAGAATTAATATAGCTATTGTGGCTTGTGTTCGATTTAACCCTGAAGTAGTAATTGGACCTAATGCTCCATATAAAGAAGCAATTCCTAATGGAAGAGCACCAATGGCTCCCATTATTATAGCTAAAATTTTATTTTCACTTATATATCCAATATATAATAAACCTATTGCAGAAAATGGTGCTAACCAATCTAATTGTTTTTGATAAGCATAAGCTACTATGAATGTTGTTAAAGCTGCAGCTATTATAAAACCCATCCAATTATAATTATATAACCAGTCTTTAAATCCATTTTTAAAAATTTTCATATTATTAAATCCTTTTTTTAGTATTTATCCTTAGAATGGCCAGCTACTAATCCGCCTATTCCTCCAGCAATACCCATAACAATCATATAATAAATAAGATAACCTATTACTACAATAAGACTACTTACTCCTGCTATGGTGAATCCCGCTAGACCTCCAAATAATCCTAAAAGCACGGTACTACCTGTGGTAATTATTAAAACAAATAATACTGCAGCTATTATAGTACCTAAAGCACCTGCTACAGCAGCATTTTTCATACCGCCCCAAAATCCTCTTTTAGCAATTACTCCTACTAAAAATCCGACGAGAAGTAAACCTATGAATTCGTAATGTGGGAAATATGCTTTAACCATAATAGCTAAAATAAATCCAACAATTACTGCGCTCCATTTAACCATTTCTTTTATCCTCTTAAATTTTTAAATATTTTTTTTATATTATTAATATTTACTATTAAAATAAGATATAAATTTATGTATTTTTTAAATTAAGCATACATAATTTATATTTGGGATTTAACAAATTCTGCCATTTCCCTAACATGTTCATTGGAATCGGTAGTTGCTTTGTCAACTACATCTTTATACTCATTTTTCCAATTGTTTAACATACTATTTAATGCATTTACTTTAAATTTCCATAAACCATCATCTGCAGGAATATACCATAATTTAGATTGTATGATTACTTTTAAATCTTCATAATTCATGTTAACTATTTTAGTTAAGCTTACTTTTTCTCCAAATTCTTTCAAATCTGGGAAATCAGTACCTTCAATCCATTTTCCTTTGTTAAATGGACATGCGTCTTGACAAACATCACAACCATAAATCCATTCTCCTAAATCTTCACGTAATGGTTCATCAGTAAAATTGTTTTCATGTCTACAAGTAATCCAACTTACACATCTCATTTTATTTGTAGAGTAATCTTCAGTTAAACTATTTGTTGGGCATAAATCAATACAACGAGTACATTTATCTGGGCAAGGCTTCAATTCAGATTTCAATTTGTATTCTAAATTTTTATCTATTAACCAGGATTCTAATGAAATATATGATCCATCTTCAGTATAAAAAAAGTTGTTTTTCCTAATAATTCCAATTCCTGCTTTTGCTGCAGTCCAACGCATAGTAGTTAAATCATGATCTGTTCCAGTTAAAGCACGTATTCCTTGTTTTTCTAAGTATTCTTGAAGTTTTTCATGGGCAAGGTATTGTTCACTATCAAATTTATGTCTACTATCTACAAGATAAGATTTAGCAATTTTACCCTCTAAATGTTTTGGAATATTAAATTTACCTAATGAATATGCACAAATTATTATACTTTTAGCCCAAGGGAATTCTTCTTCAGGATGTGCATAATGTCTTAAAACTTCTAATTCTTCTTTAGATTCTGGAAATTTCTCTTCTCTTCGGTTTAATTCATCTTCAAAACCATTAATATCTTTAACACTTATTATTCCACATTTGTTATATCCAAATTCTAATGCTTTTTCACAGATTTCTTTAGCTAAGTTTTGATTCATCTTGAATCAACCTCTAATCTATTAATATGATAAATTCATTATTTAAAAAGAATTTTGTAGGGGAGTATGTTAAGATTTTTATAATTTTTTTTCCACAACTAAGTTTTTACCATCTGCTCCAACTACAGTTACAAGTGTTCCTTCTAATAATTCTTCATTGGTTATTGCATTCCAATTTTTCCCATTAACTTGGATTGTGCCAATAGTGTTTTTGTTTAGATAATCTTTCACAATTCCTTCTTCCCCAATTAGTTTATCAATTAAGAAATTTGGTTTTTTATTTTCTTTAATTTTCTTCGCTATGGGTCTTGAAATAATTATGCAAACTACGGTTACAACTATTAATGCAATTATACGAGAATTAACTGAGTAATTAAAATAGGTTAATATTGCTACACAACAACAACCTAATGCTAAACTTAAACAGTATAATCTTCTAGTTAATAATTCCATAAGTAAGAATATAACAGTTAAAATTATCCAAAATTCTATATATTCTATTATCATTGGTTAAATCACTTTTTTTAAGTTAATTGGTATCTTATTTCACTAATGAAATTATTTATTTGTCCACTTGGACCATTTTTTATTTCTTTTTTAGTTAATCCTAAAGTACTTACAGCTTGTTTTCTTATAAGTTTTTCCATGTTCTCTAATGTTGAATCCGCACCACTACTTCCACAAGTACAGAAGAATGCAACTTCATCAAATTTTAGAACATTTCTTTTTAGATATGTGAATACTGGACTACTCATTGTACCAGCCCATACAGGTGTACCTACAATAACTAAATCATATCCTTGAGGATCAATTTTATTAGGTTTAATTTCAGTATCATGTCCTAATACGGATTCAAAAGCGGATTTTATATATTTTGAAGGTCCTTTTCTACTTTCCACATCTTCAATACGTTCTATATCACATTGAAAAATTTGTCTGATTCTATCTGCCACTTGTTTAGTATGTCCTGTTCTTGAATAATATACTACTAGAATCTTCATAACAATTACCTTTATTTTTTTAAATATTTAATTTTTATTAAATTAAATTTTGTTTAATAATATTCATTTTTTAGCTTTTCTTTAACTTCATCTAAAATTGCTTGATGCATACGTTTAGTGAACTCTGCCCTATCACTTTGAGCTAAAACATCTAAATATCCTTGACTAACTAAATTATAAGCGAATGGTGAGGGTATTACAGTATTTATTGTTTCCACTTCCATACCTCCAGATTCAATCCATTCTAAAACTTTTTTTGCCCCCTTAATATCCATGTAATCTTCAGTAGATTCTCTTCTGGCTTCTTTAAGAATGCTGAAATTATTATCCATTTCCTGAACGAATTTAAGTAGAATTTTTCCACGAACTTGCTGTCTTCCAGCAGATTTTTGATCCCCTTTATATTTTCTAAGAGTCATTAAAGAACGACCAGCACAGTCACGGAAACGATGAGCCAAAACTTCAGTTTTATTCAATGCCTTCTCAAGCACATTATCAATATTCCCAGTGTTTAGTTTCTGAAATGATTCTAAAGCACTAATTTTTTTATCACTACTTAAATAAAATCCATTATCGCTAATACTAATAGTAATATCTCGATTATATTCTGTTGCAGCAATATATGCTACTGCACGACTTAATGCATCATTTGTTTTTCTACCAAATAAACTGTGGAAAACTACAAATTTTTTCCCACCAAATCCTTTATAATATTCAATTAAAAATTTTCTACTACTTGGTATTTTAGCATACACATACTGTTCATGAAAATATTCATAGATAGCATTAGCTGCAAAATCATCTACATAAAGATATTCATGAATGTATTCTAAAATTTCAGCTTTACTCTTTTTATATTGGAATTTCCCTTCCATTAATGATCTAAATCTTTGTATGTCTACAGCAAGATCAAAAGCTAAAGGTAATTGTTCTGAAAACCATGAAGGAATTGTTGGTGGTCCTTGTGATGGTGAAACATTAATTGTCATTCCACGACCATAATTAAACCGATATATGCTACCACCTAAAACAAAAGTATCTCCCTTTTTTAGTTTTTCCATGAATTCTTCTTCAACTTTACCTACTACTTCTCCATCACATTTCACTTGTACTGCTGAACGGTCAGGTATGGTTCCAATATTTGTACTGTATAGTACTCTTGCTAATTTTCCACGTTTTCCAAATGTATTTTTATTATAATCTATCCAGATTTTTGCATATACATAACGTTCTTCAAGAGCAACATATTCTCCAGCTAAATAACTTAAAACATCTTCATAATCGTCACGTGTTAAATCTTTGTAACAGTAACTTTTACGTATAATATCATAAGTGTAATCTATGTCGCATATGTTTTCTATTGCCATTCCATATAAATGTTGAGCTAAAACATCTAAACAATTTGAGGGGGTTTTTATTTTATCTATCCTACCTTCTTTAGCATTTTTAAGCAATACTGCACATTCTACTAAATCATCTCGGTCTGTAACAATTATTCTTCCTTTTGATTTTTCATGTAATTCATGTCCACTTCGTCCAATTCGTTGTAATGCTCTAGAAACACTTTTTGGTGAGTTAATTAGTATGACAAGATCAATATATCCAATATCAATACCTAATTCTAAGCTTGTAGATGAAACAACTACTTTTAATTTACCTTCTTTTAAATTATTTTCTGTTTTTAATCGTGATTCTTTAGATAATGAAGAATGATGAGCCATAATGTTGTGACTATTATAATGTTCTGGGTACATCTTTTTTAAATTGTATACGAAACTTTCAGTACCACTTCTAGTGTTTGTGAAGATTAATGTGGTTTTATGTTTCATTGCTAATTCATCAACTAAATCATACATTCCTAAACGGGTGTCTTCTTCATCTGCTAGGACAATATCATCTACAGGGCATAAAACTTTCATGTCCATTTCTTTCAGGTAGTTTACATCTACTATTGTGCAGTCTCTTTCTTTACCATATTCGTATCCTACTAAAAATTTTGCCATTTCTTCTAATGGTGAGACTGTTGCAGATAATCCAATACGAGTGTAATTTCCAATTAAATATTGGAGTCTTTCTAGGCTAAGAGATAAATGGACTCCTCTTTTATTTTCAGCTAATGAATGTATTTCATCTATGATGACATATTTTACATGACTTAATAAGAGTCTGAATTTTGGTGCTACTAAAAGGATTGATAATGTTTCAGGGGTAGTGATAAGAATGTGTGGTGGCTTTTTAAGCATCTTTTGTCTTTGGTATTGGGTTGTATCTCCAGTTCTAACAGCTTTTCTAATACCTAATGGTTTTTCTGCTATTTTTTCTATTTCCTGAAGGGGTGTTTCTAAATTTTTTTCAATATCATTATCTAATGCTTTTAATGGGCT